>CAVOAJ010000143.1:0-4527 GCA_963693605.1 Dehalococcoidia bacterium
TCGTCAGGCGTGAGACGGCGGCCGATAGGAGACCGAGCCTTGATGGCAATGGCTCGCTCTGGGGTCAGGTCACCCGCCATGGCTGTCTCCGTGGGGCCGGGACCAACGGCGTTGACGGTGATGCCATGGGACGCCCACTCAGCAGCCAACGCCCGGGTCATGGCCGCCACACCGCCCTTGCTTGCGGCATAGGCGGATCTGTCAGGCATGGCGGCGGCGGCTAATACTGACGAGAAGTTGATGATGCGGCCACTCCCCTGAGGAATCATATGCCGCGCCGCAGCCTGGGCGCTGAAGAACATACCCTTGAGGTTGGTGTCCAGCGTCCAGTCCCACTCCTCCTCTGTGACGTCCAGGGCGGAACGCTTGGCCTGGACGCCCGCGTTGTTCACTAGGACATCTATGCGTCCCAGGTCTGTTACCACTTGGTCAACCGTGCGACCAATGCCAGCCACGTCTCTGACATCAATGGGGTACACGCGTGCAGAGCCTGCTGCCTTGATGATGAGGTCTCGCACCTCTTCAGCAGCACTCTGGTTGGAAGAGAGGTCGGTTATTGCGACTGTCGCGCCAGCGGCAGCCAACGCCAGCGCTACCGCACGGCCAATGCCTTGGCCCGCGCCAGTTACCAGCGCTACCTTGCCGTCCAGCCTAAAGTCAGGTCCTTCCATAGTGCGGTCTCCTCTTCAATGTGGCGCGCTTATTATAAAGCGGGAGTGGCGTTGCCGTTAGCCATGGGTGCCAACAGCGACTCCATCATGCTCATGACTGGCGTTGGTATTCCGTGCATCTCGCCTCGACGGACAATGCTCCCAACCAGAACGTCGGACTCCAACCGTTTGCCGGCAAGCCTATCTCTGTACATGGAGGTGAGGCCGGTGGCTGGAAAGGCGTCCAGCGTCGCCAAGGCGCGGTCCACGGCGTCCGGGGGCAGCACCGCGCCTTCAGCATTGCCCACCGCTTCACCTTCAGCTATAGCAAGGCTGAGCAGTTGGCGGGTGGCTTGGGTCTTTCGTAGAGGGCCAGCCGCAAGGCCAGTCACGGTGTTCATACCGGCGAAAGGGGCGATGAAGATAAGCTTGCTCCACAGGTCTCGCTTGATATGTGCGGAGCGCTCCGCTAGCCAACCAGCGGCCTCGAACTCGTTAAGGAGTAGGTCGCTGCGCTTTGACGTGCCGCCATCCATCTCGCCAAAGAGTATGCGGCGTGCTCCGCCTCTCTGGGCTATGACGCCGGGCTCTCGCACAGACACCTCAATGTACGCCACGCCGCCCAGTACGCGCTCCTTGCCAAAGGCGGCCGCAAGGGCGTCAGCGCCATCCACCCCGTTCTGCAACGGGAGTATCACGGTATCAGGACCTACGGCGGGGGCAATGATGTCTACCGCCTCCTGCGTGTCATAGTTCTTCACGCAGAACATGATCAGGTCTGCTGTGACGCTCGCTGGCGGGGCAGGGTGGGCTTGAACCTGAAGCGTGAAGGTAGGCTCAACAACGCTCTCTATGACCAGTCCGCGTCCCTGCATGGCCTCCAGGTGGGCGCCGCGTGCGATGAACGTTACATCATGACCGGCGCGGGCCAGCAGGCCGCCAAAGTAACCTCCGACTCCCCCCGTCCCCATAACCAGAACTTTCATGGACATCACTCTATAGTTGGTGGTGAGAGCTTATGGGTGCGTGTCTGCCAACGCAAGAGCAGGCCCGGCATATGCCGGGCCTGCTCTATCATTCTAAAGTAGATGTGGCCTGCTATATGTGAGTGGCCACCACGTAGAGGGAAGCGTGCTCTTCCTCCTGGCCCACATTCCTGTGAACAGGGTTTCGAATCTCCTCCCGGGTGACGTATTGGTAGGCTATGTAGCCCATGGTGGAGCCTGCCACCATGAATGCCAGCACGCCTAGCATGATCAACGCTAGGTATATGCCACGGAAATACGAAAGAGAGTGACGTTCAGCAGCCAAGAGCCTTACCTCCAAATGGTGAACAACCAACGAACTGCAACCCTACTACACGCATACTAGGGGTTCAAGTGGATTCAGGGTACGCCACAGGCTATGAGAGATTTTCGTCCTGGCCATGGTCGTGGAACGGAGAGTCGGCGGCAGCTTCTTCGTTAGCCTCTTGCTCAGCCTCCACGCGGCTCCAGAGTGTGTAGTACATCTCGTCGTCGCCGGATATGGCCTGGTTGGTCATGTCCGTCTCTTCCACCTTGGCAAGGACGCGTTCTTCCCCCATGAGCCGTTCCAATTGCTCCAATGAGTCCTTGATTGTCCAGGCGTCGGCCTTCTCACCGAGCATGCCTTGCACGGCTTCATTAATTTGCGCGGGGGTCATTCCCAAGGCTGGGCCAACGCAGAGGAAGATAGAGACCTCAGGAAGATTGTCCACTTGGGCCTCGTCGCTCACCTGGCGGAATATGGCGCTCAGCGCATTTTCCCTAATGGCATCATCCATCCGCTGAGGAAGATAGCCCAACTCGGAGAAGGTGCGGGGCGTATCTCGGATGATTTCACTGATAGCGGCTTCTACCTTGTTGTAGAAGTCTGAATCTAGGATTTGTTCAGTATCAAGGAGGTAGCTGTGCGGCCCTCCAGGAACGGTGGCTCTTGAGTCCACCACCATGAATTCACGGAGGTGGGGGAAGATGCAGATGTTTAACTCCGCTGGCTTGAAGAAAGAGTCGTCGCTGAGCGGGATATCCATGGCGCCTCCCGGCTGAAGGTTGAAGCGGATTCTACCATCCAAACTGTTGAGCGCCAAGAGAGAATTACCGAAAAACTATAACATTTTGTAGTTATGCTAACCGTATACACTATACCTTGTGGTTTTGATAGAATGATGGCTAATTAAACGAAGGTTGCTGGGAGTGGCATGAACGCACAGATTGCGGATGAAACGCTGTTCAGCTTTACGCAAACGCAGCAGTGGCAACTCCTGCTTTCCGGGGCGGGCCTTGTCCTAGCCCTACTGGCGCTGCATTTTATTGGCAGGCCTCTTGTCCGCAGGTCAGTCCGGCGGTTGAGCAGAAATCCGCTCCTAGAAGTGCTCCAATTCCAAGATGCCAGAATTGCCGGCTGGGTGGAACGCTTAGTAGCAATCGTCTTTATTGCAAGCACAGGACTTGCTGCCGCAGGCATCAGCGGCGTGGATATTGTGGTAGCCACCGACTGGTTGAAAAGCGTGGGAGCCAATGTGGTCACATGGGTTGGCTTCAATGGCTTGCGAGTGTTCCTGATTGTGGTGTTGGCCTATCTAGCCAACCGGGCGCTCTTGCGGGTTGTACCGTTGACGGTACGGAGTGCCATGCTCCGGGGCAAACAGGATATTGAGCTTGAGGAGGCGTCCAAGCGTGCCAACGCCCTCATACAGGTAGGGAACTACATTGTTACCGCTACCATTAGCGTGTTGGCGGGGTTCATGGTTCTGGCTGAACTTGATGTCAATATTGCCCCGGTGCTGGCTGGAGTGGGCGTGATAGGCATAGCGCTTGGGTTTGGTGCGCAGAACCTGGTGCGAGACATGATTGCGGGTATCTTCATCCTAGGTGAGGACCAGTATGGAGTGGGCGATGTCGCGGCGGTTGGCGGGAAGATTGGGTTGGTGGAAGCGGTAAACCTCCGCCGCACATTACTGCGGGACCTGGACGGCATTGTCCACATTATCCCCAATGGAGAGATATCCACCGCCAGCAACTACACCAAGGGCTACTCCCGCGTGAACCTGGATATCTCCGTTGCCTATAAGGAAGACCTTGACCACGTGATACGGGTGCTAAACCGCGTTGGCAGCGAACTGGCCAAGGACAACTACTACGGTCCTCTCATCATGGAGCCACCGAGGGCTCTGCGCGTGAACAGCTTTGACGACTCCGGCATCACCATTAAGGTGCTAGGCGTTACACGGCCCATCCGCCAGTGGGAGGTTACGGGCGAGCTGCGACGGCGCATCAAGCGGGAGTTTGACATGGAGGGAATCGAGATTCCTTTCCCTCATCAGACCATTTATTGGGGTACGGACTCTCATCCGGCAGCGGTGCCCAGGGCTGCTGCGGCGTCACGTCCGGCCGCTAGGGACGGCGGTGATGGACAGGAAGATCACTTGGTTGACCCGTGGGCGGTAGCCCGTGAGGACCAAGAGCAGGTGCAGGAGCCTGAAACCATGACCACAGCGGCAGCGGATGCGGCAGGAGACGATTTGCGTGAGCACATGGACCAAGTCAGGGAGATGTGGCGTGCAGGCGGTATGGGGCTTTTCCTTGACCTTGATGGCACCCTGGCTGCCATATCGCCCAGGCCTGAGGGCGTAAGCATTGCGCCTGCTGTGCGACAGGCGCTTACGGATATTGCGGCCAAAGTTTCCGTAACAGTTCTCACAGGGCGCAGCGTGTCGGATGCTCAGCGGATAATCGGGCTGTCCTCAGTGACCTACGCGGGCAACCATGGCGTGGAATGGCTGGACAAAGGCGCGGTCTATGTCATCCCTGAAGTGGAACGCTACATTCGTCAGGTCAACTCACTGGCGGGCGTC
>CAVOAJ010000144.1:0-4508 GCA_963693605.1 Dehalococcoidia bacterium
TGAAGCAGTTTGATGAAGGCATGCTTGCGCCCATGCAGGCCGTCCAGAGCCTCATGGCAGAGCGATACGGCACCGCCGTAGGTCAGGCCACGCAGCTTGTCGTAGGCGCTGCTGATGAGACCGACTG
This sequence comes from Dehalococcoidia bacterium, assembly GCA_963693605.1. Classification (GTDB taxonomy): domain Bacteria; phylum Chloroflexota; class Dehalococcoidia; order Lucifugimonadales; family Australimonadaceae; genus JAQBVZ01. Next base: position 128 of record CAVOAJ010000144.1, read on the forward strand.
GGACATCTATCTCCGTCAGCGACAGCTCTACAATGAGTTTCAATTCAAGCGTGTGTACTACAACGCCTTCCGCCCCATCCAGTTCACGCCTTTGGAGCTTCATGCTCCTACGCCCCCGATAAGGGAACACCGGCTCTACCAGATGGACTGGCTCTCACGCATCTATAAATTCACTGAAGATGAGATGCGGCCCGCCTTTGGCCAAGACGGCCTCCTTGACCTGGACATGGACCCGAAGCTGACCATAGCCCTACAACAGATTGACCGCTTCCCCATGGACATCAACGCAGCCTCGCACGATGATTTGTTGCGAGTACCGGGCATCGGTCCCGTGGCCGCGCAACGCATCATCCAGCAAAGGAAACAGCACTCAATCAGTCGATGGCAGGAGCTTAAAGCCATGGGCGTCATCGTCAAACGCGCCCAGCCCTTCGTCAGGTACGTTGGCTATAAGCCTGAATTTTTCAGACAGGCCCAGCTCCCCTTGTTAGCAGCGCTGTCCAGTGACCCAGTTCCTGCGCTATCACAACCCGCAGAGGAGCTATCCAGTAAGAAGTCCATTGCTCTCTCTCCTGCGGGGTTTGACGCCATCCACCAGAAACATATCGGCACAGGGTGCGCCACGTGTCCGCTGCACCAAGCGGCATGCGGTGGCGTCTCCACGGCGGCCTAGCAAAGCTAAGCTTGCTACAATGCCGCCATGAACCAAAATATGGGAGTCCCAATGACTCAAGCATCGGCAGCAAAGCAAGTGGCACAAGCGTTGAAGGCACGTAAGCTCAAATTGGCAGTCGCTGAGGCGGCCACGGGTGGAATGATTGGAGACCTGCTGCTGAGACTGCCTGGAGCCTCCGCCTACTTCCCCGGCGCCGTGGTCACCTACAGTCGCCAGAGCCGGATTGACCTGCTAGGCGTCCCTGCGGAAGTCGTTGCGGACCATGGCACAGTGAGCGAGGAGACGGTGAAGGCAATGGCAACAGGCGTACGGGAGCGCTTTCGTGCTGACCTTGGCCTAGCCAGCACTGGAGTCGCCGGCCCCACCGGAGGCTCTCCTGAAAGGCCCGTAGGCCTTGTATGGCTTGCTCTGGCCACGTCCAACGGCGTGACGGCCTTCCGATACGAGTCCAAGGCCAAGGGCCGCGTGGCCGTTCAGCGTGATTTCACCATCTCCGCACTAAAGTGGCTGCTGGAGGAACTGGAAACATGATAGAGAGCGCCAACGCACTGCATGCAAAATTGACGGCTTTGATACAAGACCGCGCCCATGGCGCTGGGTTCTTGGCCCAGCGGGCCGTCTGGGCCTTGGGCCAGGCAGCCGCTGATGAGGTTGCCACCCAGGAGTCAGTCAGGCAGGCCGCAACCGCACTTCAGACAGCACGCCCTGAAATGGCGTCAGTGACCAACGCTGTCAGCTTGTTGTTGGAGCGATTGGAAAACGACGGCTGGGTGCTCAACAGAGCCCCTTCATTAGCGTCTCGTCTCATTGCGGAAGTCCAAGGCTGGACGGAGCAAGCTGCGGAGCATGCAGCAAACCTCGTACCGGAGGGTGCCAAAGTTCTGAGTTGCAGCTATAGCTCGACAGTAATACGCGCGCTGACTATGGCCAAAGAGTCAGGAAGCTCCTTCACCGCCCTAGTGGTGCCGTCTGCAGGGTATGGCGTGGCCATGATTGAAGAGTTACTGCAAGCCAAAGTTGATGCGGAGCAGGCCAGCACCCTCCCGCGGGACGCTGTAGCGGGTGACACCATTGGCCTCATTGGCGCGGACAGCGTCTATCCAGGCAGCAACGTGGTGAACGGATCACCCAGCATGGGGCTGGCCAGATGGTGTGCTGACCGCTCCCTGCCCTTCTATGTGGTTTGTGATTCGTTGAAATTTGTCACGGGATCAACGCGAGAGCGGCCAGACCTGCCTCCAGGCATGGACAGGGTGCCCGTCCGCATGGTCACCGGTATCGTCACTGAGGAGGGCGTGCTCCCAGCGTCTAAATCCGCGACTGTCTGAGCCGCCAGTCATTCTGAGGCGGGTGTTTCGTCCCCTGGTCCATCTTCAAGCCCTGTGTCAGAAGACTGAGCAGTAATTTGCTGGTCCCGCATCCACTGAATGATTTCATTGAGTGCAGGCGGTGCCACGTAGAAGACCTGAATATCAGCTGCGAATTGGACTTGGTGGTCCTGGCTGATTATCAAAAGCCCCACCTCATCCGCCTTGAGGGTGTCATTGATATTCTTGCCAATGGCTTCATAGCGTCGCTGTTGCGCATCCCTATGCCAAGTGGCCACTTGCTCGCTCACTTTTTGACTTGCCAGCCCCATCATCAGGCAGCGCTGGAGGTCCAACACCTCTAGGAGAGGCTCAATGTCCTCGGTGGAGTGCAATTCAGCGCCACGGCCGGAAGCCTCTTTGAGGAAGGCGTGTCCGTCAGGATTGCTCTGCTCCAACATAGCCAGGGCTGACTCACCGCCATCCACTGTCCCCTCATGATAGAGCCGCGTCACAGGCCCAAGCCCCGCCTCAAGCTTCTGCACCTGCTCCCCTACCTCAGCCCAGTACTTGGCGGTAAGCCTCTTGAGCTCATCCTCCTGCTGGACAAACCCCGCCAGAGGCACCAGTAAGAGCTTCCGAGCTCCCAGAAATTGCGACGATTCTGCCTTCCCTACGTTTCCTATAGTCATGGGTTCTCCACACCTGCGCTCCTCATGGAGCTATCTGAATATGAAAAGTCTAGCAAAGGCCGCGCCATGCTGCTGGCATCCCAAGGGTACATGACCTCGCGTGCTATCATGACGGCGATATGTACTCCTACGGCATCCTCACCAGCAGCGACATGGGCGCCAGCGGTAAACGAGAGGACACCTCCGGAGCGCTGATCAAGGAAACACTCACACCTCCGGGCTACGAGTTAGTCCAGTACGAGGTGGTGCCCGATGAAGCCTCCGTCATCAAGGAACGCCTTGTCCGTTGGTCAGATGACGCCCATTTGGACTTTATCATCACCAGCGGTGCTACGGGGCTAACAGAACGGGACGTGATGCCGGAGGCCACCCTGGAAGTCGTGTCGCGTCTCGTACCTGGAGTGGCTGAGGCCATTCGGGCTTACGGGCTAAGCAAGACGCCTATGGCAATGCTCAGTCGGGGTATTGTTGGCGTCCGGGGCCACACCCTTATTGTGAACCTTCCCGGAAGTCCCAAAGGGGTCAAGGATGGACTTGATGTCCTAACCCCCGTGCTATCTCATGCCCTGGAACTCATCCAAGGCGTCGCTCGCAGTCATTCACCGCATGGGCAATCCCCAGCGTAGCAGGTTGCCATGCAGGTTCACGTCCTTACCATTTTTCCTGAAATTTTTCCTGGCCCCTTGGGTGCAGGTATCGTGGACCGCGCGCAAAAGGCTGGCCTCTTAGAGCTGAATGTTCATAACCTCAGAGACTACGCCCATGACCGTCACCGCACCACGGATGACACTGCCTACGGTGGCGGCCCTGGCATGGTAATGCGGCCTGAGCCACTGTTTGAGGCGGTGGAATCACTAGATAGGCCAGAGGGCTCTCCCGTGGTGCTCTTAACCCCGCAAGGGAAGGTCTTCACCCAGCGGGAGGCGGAGAGACTTTCTCAAGAGCAAACACTGACCTTTATCTGTGGCAGATATGAGGGTGTGGACGAACGGGTGCGCCAGCACCTAGCCACAGAGGAATTGAGTATTGGGGACTATGTGCTGACTGGGGGGGAGATTGCCGCGATGGTGATAGTGGAGGCCGTTGCCCGGCTGCTTCCCGGCGCTCTGGGCCATGGCGCTGAAGCCGTGTTGGACGATACCCATACTTCAGGGCTGGTCCAATACCCGCAATACACACGGCCTTCAGATTTCAAGGGAGCCCATGTCCCGGACGTACTTCTCTCCGGTGACCATGCGGCAATAGCCAAATGGCGTCGTCGGCAAGCACTTCAGCGCACCTTGGAGCGTCGCCCTGAGATGCTCATGAACGCAGAACTATCTGCAGAAGATAGGAAAGTATTGCAAACGCTAGGCTGGGCCGGTTAGCAGGCTCTCTATGAAGCCGCAGCCAGCGTAAGCCGTTTGGTAACGGTGGCCACATTTCCCGTATCTATAGGCTGTTGGGTGAGAAGCCGCCCAAGGTCACTGCCGGCAACCCATCCGTCAAAACCCGCCGGTGCCACAAACCAATCTTCAGCTACAGCTTGAGCTAACACAGCGTTCTTGGAAGCCACTGAATTTTCAGGACTCTTGTCCACGGCTGAAACCACCTGGGACGTTAAGTGCATCAATGTAGGTGTGAGTAGGCCAAGAAATGCCATCATCCCTCCCGCCCACTCAGCCAGAACAATTTGGTGACCGTCCGTGGGGCCAGGTGCGGGTCGG
>CAVOAJ010000145.1:0-4498 GCA_963693605.1 Dehalococcoidia bacterium
GCATTGAGGAGCTCAAGGGCGTGGTGGTACTGGCAGCCACAAACAGGCCGGACTTATTAGACGCAGCCCTGCTGCGTGCGGGCAGGCTTGAGATGCACCTTGTGCTCCCTCCGCCTGATGAAACAGCACGCCGTGAGGTGTTTGCCATCCACACCAGGGACAAGCCCATGGCGGACGACATTGACCTTGATGAGCTTGCACGTGAGTCTGAAGGCATGATGGGCGCAGACATTGAGGCCGCGTGTCGGCGGGCTGCGTTGCTGGCCATCAGGGAATTTCTGGACCGTGTAGGGCCAGAGCCAGCGCCTGGTGAGGCCGACTCCGTCCGCATCACCGCCCAGCATTTCCGTGAGGTGCTGGCGGAAATCCGAGACTAGACACTGGCTGGCCGTCTGGCGTAGAGGATTCTCCCTCCCCTACAATAGATGTCGCTATGGCCCACCCCTTGACCACACCTGCCACCCTCATAAAAGCCGCACCCTCTGCGTGGGTAATTGTCGCGTTGGCGACTCTAGCCCAAGCAGGCCCCGGATGGATTGTCCAGGGCGTGCCTGTGCTCTACCCGTTCATCCAAGTTGACTGGGACCTCAGTCGTGCCCAGGTGGGCCTCATCACCTCTGCCGTCATGGCGGGTTCCATGCTCACGGGACTGCCAGGCGGATTGCTGGCTGACCGCTGGGGCGTGCGTCGCGTGGTCACCGGGGCGCTGGCATTGGTTGCCTTCCTCTTTGTTGGGTTTTCCGCAGCCACCGCCCTATGGATGGCCCTTGCCCTCTCCTTTCTGGCTGGCATGGCAAACAGCCCTTTGTACCCAGCCACATCAAAGGCGGTCATGGACTGGATTCCTCAGCGGAGTCGGGGGCTGGGAATGGGCATAAAGCAGACCGGGGCCATGCTGGCTGGTGTGGCGGCGGCGGCCATCTTGCCAGCCATTGCCACGGCTTATAGCTGGCGAATAGGCGTACTTGTCATAGTGGCGATGATCATCTTAACGAGTCTGATTTTCGGCATGTTCTACCGCGAGAAGCCTAGGACCACCGACGAGCGACATGCTGCAGCGGGTGGAAATATTTTTGCTATCTTCAAGGACAGGAGCCTTATTGCTCTCACTGTCTGGGGTACGGCCTTGATGGGACTTCAATTTGTGGTCATCAGCCACATGTCCCTGTTCTTGGTGCAGGAGGTACAACTGTCAGCGGTAGCCGCTGGCGGGCTGGTTAGCATTGTTTTACTTGCAAGCTCCGTTGGGCGCGTGGCCTGGGGCGCAATCAGCGACGCTATCCTTGGCGGACGTCACCTGGTGGCCCTCTCCGCCCTGGGCATTGCCGCAAGTATCGCGGCGGCGGCCACGGGGTTTGTCACGGTTGGCACTCCGGTTATCGTGTTAACACTCCTTGTCATAGCTCTTGGGGCCACAGCCATGGGCTGGATTGCCCTCTTCACCGTGGTGGTTGCAGAGGTGGCAGGCGCTGAGCGCAGCGGGACGGCCCTTGGCACCGTAAACACCGTGCTGCGCATCGGAATGGTATCGTCGCCTCCACTATTTGGTCTGCTGGTGGACATGAGCGGTTCATATACGTTGGCATGGGGCGCTGCGGCGGCAGTCGCATTGGTTAGCACCGCTGCGTTGCCCGTATTCGCGCGCAAGCGTTCAGCAGCGACGGACTAGAAGCCACGCACGTAAAAGTGAGGAGTACGCCATGTCCTGGATACGCGAAGAAAACATTGGCAAAGCCGCCGTTATACAGGTGATGTCCATCCTCCCTGGCGCCATGGACGCCGTGGCTGCGATGAACAGTAAGACCACCTTTGGAGGGTCAACCCTCACCAGAGTCCAGGAAGAAGCAATTTCCACCACAGTAGCGGCCATCAACCGCTGCCGTTATTGAACGATGGCCCACGGAGGGTTCCTCCGTCAGCACTCTGAAGACCCTGAGTTGGCTAGCCACATCATGCACGACTACAAATCGGCTGACTTAGACCCTGAGACGCGGGCCATGCTGGACTACGCGGCGAAGCTCACCAGGACTCCGGGTGACATGGAAAAGGCGGACGTTGAACGGCTGCGGGACGTTGGTTTGAGCGACGAGCAAATTCTCTCTGTGGTGCTCGTCACCTGTACTTTCAACTTTATGACCCGACTTGCGGATGGACTTAACGTCAACTTCAGCCCGGAGCGCCAGAAGCAGACCGAGGAATGGCTGACCGGCCCGGCGCGAGACCAGGCATGGCTGATGCAGCAGAAGCCAGACTAGTGCCTTTGGCTGATACGGCCAATTTCGCAGTGCTTAACGAAGCAATCAGGCGCACCAGCGTCACAGAATAGAACGGTACCAGCGCTATGGTATACTTGCGCCACCGAAGACCTTCTGCACTGTCGCTTCTGATTCGCGGTTCTAGCTCGCCTAGCCTTCCCCGTATCGGCGCCCTTGCAAACATGTACTCGGGAATTTGTTTTGGCAAGGAGTGCCAATGCGTATCTATGTAGGGAACCTTTCGTACCAGACCCAGAATGCTGACTTGGAACAGGCTTTTGCAGCCTTCGGTGACGTTGAGTCCGCGACCGTCGTCATGGACCGCGACACCAACCGATCCAAAGGCTTCGGCTTTGTGGAGATGCCTGACCAGGCACAGGCCATGAGCGCAATCGCTGGCTTAAATGAAAAAGACCTTGACGGTCGGACCCTGACCGTCAACGAAGCCAGGCCCCGTGAGGAACGACCACGTGGCGGCAGCGGCGGTGGCGGAAGCCGCTGGTAAGCCAAGCTAAATAGCACCTTAAAAGAGGCCCCTCATTTAGGGGCCTCTTTCTTTTGTCCGTGCAAGTCTGAAGGTGTGCGCCGCACACCACTGCTACAATAGGCGCATGGTCATCAAGCCCAAGCATGTCGGTTTTGCGGACCGCCTCAAAGCCACCCCCACAAAGCCAGGCGTGTACATCATGCGTGACGCCAACGGGGAGGTGCTGTACGTGGGCAAGGCGGCCAACCTCCGCAACCGCGTACGCTCTTACTTCCAGACGCCTTACGGCAAGGAAGCCAAGGTCCAGCGGATGGTCACCAAGATCGCTGACTTTGAATACATGGTCACGGACACAGTCACTGAGGCCCTGCTCCTTGAGAACACGCTCATCAAGCGTCATAAACCATTTTTCAACGTACGGCTCAAGGATGACAAAACCTATCCTTACATAAAAATCAACCCAAATGAGGACTACCCTCAGCTCTACTTCACCCGCCGCGTCTTGGCGGACGGCGCTAAGTACTTCGGCCCCTTTGCCAGCGCCAGTTCCGTCCGCAAGACCATGGACCTGCTCAAGAAGCTCTTCCCCTACCGCTCCTGCACAAAGGTCATCACCGGCACCGATGAACGCCCCTGCCTGGAGTACTACATCCACCGGTGCGTGGCGCCCTGCATTGGCGTGGTTGACCGAGAGGAGTACCAGGAGGTCATACGCCAAGTCATCATGTTCCTGGAAGGTGACACGGAGAAGGTCTTGCGAGAGTTAACTGTCCGCATGCACCAGGCCTCGGAACGGCTGGAGTTTGAACGCGCCGCCGTCCTGCGTGATCAGGTCAAAGCCATCGAGTCGGTGTCGGAGGCGCAGAAGGTGGTGCTAGCCAAGGGTGAGGAGATGGACGTTATCGCCCTGGCCAGCGATAAAGGCGAGGTCTGGGTGGAAATGTTCAACATCCGTAGGGGCAAGCTGGTGGGCCGGGACCACTTCATGGTGGAAGGCGGCGTGGACGACGACGAGTCCAAATTGATGGAGGGCTTCATACAGCAGTTCTATGACGCCGCCTCTTACGTACCCCCTACCGTATTACTGCAACACCCTATTGAGAACGCAGAGCTTATGGAAGATTGGCTCGCCATGAAACGGGGAGGCCGCGTATCTCTCCAGGTGCCGCAGCGCGGTGACAAGCGCAAGTTGATGGCGATGGTCGCTGAGAACGCGAATCAAGGGCTCAATCAGCGCCGCATCAAGTGGCTGTCGGAGTCGGACAAGGTGTTGCAAGCGCTGACAGAGATTCAGGAGGCCCTGAGTCTGCCGGAGATTCCTAACCGCATTGAGTGTTATGACATCTCCAACACTCAGGGCACCAACTCCGTTGGCAGCATGGTGGTCTTTGAAGAGGGCCGTCCTAAAACAGCCCACTACCGCCGTTTTCAGATAAAGGACGTGGCCGGAATTGACGACTACTCCTCTATGCAGGAGATGCTGCGTCGGCGTTTTAAGCGCCTGGCTGAGTTACGCCAGGAGTACCCAGAGGGCCTGCCGCAGCAGACCGCAGATGAGTCACCAATCATGACCCGGCAGGAGCATGACGCCCTGATGCTGGGAGTGACCAACGTGAAGTACCGCAAGCGCCGCTATGCCAAGACCGGCGCATTGGCGCCTGAGGAGCGCACCGCTGGCGAACCTGTCAGTAAGCAGGAGTCGTGGGGGCTTGTGCCGGGGTTGGTACTTATCGACGGCGGGAAAGGACACCTCTCA
>CAVOAJ010000146.1:0-4489 GCA_963693605.1 Dehalococcoidia bacterium
GAGGATGGCCCGGATATCAGCAGCCTCATATCCGTAGTTGTTGAAGACGCGAGCCTTTGCAGCCGGTACACGGCCTCTGTGATCCAGGGCGTCACTATCAAGCCCTCACCCCCATGGATGCAGCGCCACCTCACGCAGGCGGGCCTCCGGCCCATCAACAACGTGGTGGACGTGACCAATTACGTGATGCTGGAGTACGGCCAGCCCCTCCATGCCTTTGACCTCAATCAGGTGCACCAGGCTACGGTGGTGGTGCGCCCCGCCAAGCCCGGCGAGCACATGCAGACTCTAGATGGCGAGGACCACGAGTTGCAGCCACCCATGCTGCTCATCACGGACCCTGAGCGCGCCATTGGTCTGGCCGGTGTCATGGGCGGCGCGAACAGTGAGATGACAGACGCCACCACGGACGTACTGTTGGAGTCTGCCACGTTTGACGCAATCAATACGCGCCGTACTGCAACTGCGCTACGGCTCCGCACGGAGGCTTCTCTCCGGTTTGATAAGGGACTGAACCCAGAACTAGCCATCCGCGCACTTCGCCGGGCCACCGCTCTCATTCTGGAAACCGCTGGAGGCAAGGCGGCACGTGGCATCTCAGACACCTTTCCAGGAAAGGCATCCGCCACGCCAATCCCCCTGACCCATGAACGCATGCGTCGCGTGCTGGGCACAGACTTCTCTCAACAACACGTTGAAAAGGTGCTCTCTTCCTTAGGGTTTGAGTCCACAGTTGAAACAGGGCCTAACGGCGAGGCGACGCTCATGGTGACGCCGCCCTACTGGCGCATGGACGTCTCAATAGAGGAAGACCTCATTGAAGAGGTTGCGAGGATAACCGGCTATGACGTGGTGCCGGACGAGCCGCTGGCGATGGCTGTGGCCAACGGCGCCCCTCAGTCTTTGCGGGACCTCCGTGAGCACATCAAGGACCTGCTGGTAGCTGCAGGGCTTCAGGAGACTATGTCCTATAGCTTGGTGAGCGCCGCTTCTCTGGAGCGCTCCCGCGCGTCCGGTCTGGGCCTTCCTGAGCCGATGCGCGTAGCCAACCCCATGAGCAGGGAGCAGGAATATCTACGGACTACTCTCCGTGGAAATGTGTTGCGTGTTCTTTCAGCAGGACTACGACAGACTTCAGGCGCGGCCAGCATTTTTGAGGCTGGCCGTGTATACCTCCCACAACCTAATGACCTCCCTGAAGAACGGGAGATGGTATTCGCGGTAATGGCAGGCCCCAGAGGGGAGTCATTATGGCGACAGGATGGTGACTATCTGGACTTCCAGGACGCTAAGGGGCTGATAGCGGCGGTCTTCAATCGTCTGGGCGTGGAGTTGACGGTGGAACGTGTGGAGGACCCGCTGCTCCATCCGGGGCGGTCAGCGCGGCTCCTAGCCAACGGCAGCCCGGTGGGTGTCATTGGTGAATTGCATCCCCTGGCGAGGGAACAGCACGACATTGACGTTCCTGTGGCGGCTTGCTTTGAGCTTGACCTTGCGGCTCTGCTGCCTGCGGTTACGCCGCAAGAGCGCACGTACAGTCCCTTCTCGCGCTACCCCGCAGCTGACCGTGACCTGGCCGTCATAGTAGATGAGGCTGTGCCTGCGGAACGAGTGCGCCAAATCCTTGAATCGCACTCATTGGTCACCAGCGCAGTACTCTTTGACCTGTACGCAGGGGCCTCTCTCCCCGATGGGAAGAAGTCTCTGGCCTACCGGCTGGAGCTTCAGTCTTCAGACGGAACGCTATCCACGGAACAGGTGAATGACGCGGTGGCAACCGTAATTGAGAAGCTAGAGCGTGAGACCGGCGCGGTCTTGCGTACGCAGGGGTAAGGTAAAGCATGGCAGTCCAGCACAGCCATCACGCACATCATGAGCCCAAGCACCACGGCGGCCACGCCCATCCATATGAGCCTGACATGCTCAGTGTGGAGGATGCTCAGGAGCGCCTGCTTGCGCTGGTGAGCGTCCTGGGTACGGAAGAGGTCCAGCTCATGGACTGCCTTGGGCTTGCGCTGGCGGAGAACGTCAGCGCCTCTTTCAACATACCTGGCCTGCCCAATTCAGCCATGGACGGCTACGCGGTACGTGTCGGAGATGTGGCTTCAGCCAGTGTGGGAAAGCCCATCACGTTGCCGGTAAGCGGCCAGGCCCAAGCTGGCTACGTCCCCTCGGCACCGCTGGCACCAGGCACTACCGTACGCATCATGACGGGTGCGCCCATACCGGAAGGTACAGAGGCGATTATCCCCTTTGAACTCACGGATGAGGCTGAGCGCCTGAAGTTGGGTGACGAGCTTAAAGAGGTCGTTATTCGCCATGCGCCCAGTCCAGGTGACCACATACGCCCAGCCGGAGAAGACGTGCAGAAGGGCGCGCTGGTGCTCCAAGTAGGCCACGTGCTTGATCCGGCCTCTCTAGGGATGCTGGCTGCTCTGGGCAGGCGGAGTGTAAGCGTGACACGAAGGCCCAGAGTGGCGGTACTTGCCACGGGTGATGAGGTCACGGAGCCGGGCCAGCCCTTGGAGCCTGGACGCTTGTACGACAGTAATAGTTACACCATTGCCACGGCGGTGCGCCACTACGGCGGTGTGCCCCAGTTGCTAGGCGTTGCCCGTGACAATATGGACGCGCTGAGAGAGAAGTTGAGTGCAGGGCTGAATGCTGACATGCTCATAACGTCTGCAGGCGTAAGCGGAGGCGCTTATGACATGGTGAAGGACGCGCTCTCTGAACAGGGGACAATGGCATTCTGGTCAGTGCGCATGCGGCCAGCAAAGCCGCTGGCCTTTGGGTTGCTCAAGGCCCCTGATGGACGGAGCGTGCCTCATCTTGGACTGCCTGGCAACCCCGTGAGTGCGCTGGTGGCCATGGTGGAGTTCGGGAGGCTCGCACTCCATAAGATGATGGGTTTGCCTGTGATGCCGTTACCCGAAGTACAGGCGGTCCTAGATGAACCCATCCACAACATGGACGGGCGACGCGTCTATGCGCGTGTTTCCCTGGAACGGAGAAACGGGGAGTTGCGGGCCCGTCTGACTGGTTCCCAGGGCTCCAATGTCCTAACTTCCATGGTCCATGCCCAAGGCTTGGCCATCTGCCCTGAAGACCTACCGGTAAAAGAAGCGGGAGAACGTGTCATGGTCCAACTTTTGGACTTGCATGCCATTCCGTCAAATGTGCTGTAAGCTTAGAGACAATTGCGAGGAGAACAGGAATGACAACGGTTGACCAAGAAATAGCAGTCGAGGCCCCAGATCCATCTTATATTGTTGACCCCAGCTTCATTGAGGGCTCTGGCCGATCAGCATTCAAGATTTTACAGAGCCGCCTTTGCCCGGCTTGCGTGCAAAAGTTTGAAAAATCCAAGGACCCTTCCAAACTCACGTTTGACGACTTACGGAAGTGCGTCCAACAGTCCTGCGCTCAGGATGAGGGCTTTGTGACTCCACAAATGCCTCTGCTGGAATGTGCGTTCCGGCTGCTGCTGGCGTCAACCAGTGAGCCGGTCACGCTGACTGAACTGCACCGCCAGGTGATTGACCTGTGGTCAAACGCGCCGTGGCCCCGGCACATCAGTGCGGCGTCTCTGGAGCGGGCGTTGGCCAGTGACACCTACTACGGCATTATGGAACTGCGACCAGCGGCCAAGTAGTCCTCAACAAACCTCACTCTGCAAAACGAAAAAGACTCTGAGCTGATAGCTCAGAGTCTTTTTCATATCTACGATTGAAGTTGGGCTAGGCTGAAGCCAATTGTGCCTTTGCCATGGTGACAAGCTCAGTGAAAGCGGCTTCATCACGGCTAGCCAGGTCTGCGAGGACCTTACGGTCCACCTCCACGTTGCCAAGCTTCAAGCCGTGCATGAAGCTGTTGTAGGGCAGGCCCTGCAGTCTGGCGGCGGCGCCAATCCTGACAATCCACAACCTACGCATGTCACCTTTGCGCTCCCGGCGGTGCCGGTATGCATAGCTCAGCGCATGGAGCATGGACTCATGCGCCCGCTTATACAGAAGATGCTTTGACCCTCTATGACCCTTGGTCATCTCGAGCATTTTTTTATGTCTACGGTGGGCTGTAACGCCCCGCTTGACGCGTGCCACTATTTTCCTGCCTGGCTCCCATTTGGGAGGCTAATGATATTTGCGTACGGCTACGAGTAAGGAAGTAAAATCCGTACCCGATGCTCCTCGCTTTTTGCAACTGGAACCCTAGTGTCGTACTGGGCACGTACCTTCTTTGGCTTCTTACGCCGCAGATGGCTGCTGTGCCGCTTCATGCGCATGATCTTTCCACTACCGGTTATCTTGAACCGGGCGGCCGCACCTTTATGCGTTTTCAGCTTCGGCATTTTCCTCACCCTCAACTACGTTTTCCGTCACAAGGGGGACACCAGCCAGTGGTGCCAGGATGATACTCATCATCCGCCCCTCCATGGAAGGAGCTTGCTCTAACTTCGCTTCGCCAACAAGGTCTGCGGTGACCTTTT
>CAVOAJ010000147.1:0-4400 GCA_963693605.1 Dehalococcoidia bacterium
TTTTTAGACGGAGCCTCTTACATGGAGGTGGGGACAACCATAGCCAACCCTTTGGAGCAAGCGCTGGAGGCGGCAAGTGCTATTGGCCATTTTTACCTATCACGCGGCTACACCCTGGGAGCATACATCTACAACAACACCGCAGGCTTCCTCTCCCCAGATATGGGCCACAAGCAGTTCCGTAGGTTGAGCCAGAAGCTCTTGACGGTGCGGGCGGAACCGGACTTCCGAGGGTTGCGGCCAGCGGTGGAATGGAGCCGTCATTACTTGGCCAGGCTTCAACCGCAGACCATTGTCCTCACCAGATTGGACGCCCATTTCGCAAACCCTGAGGAGGGTGAAGGCTCGTGGGGCGCTCTCTTGGAAGGCACAAAGAAGCTGGCCAGCATGGGCGGAAACATGCGCCTACGTGCGCCGGTCTGGCTGGTGAACGTTGGCGGACACGCTTACCTAGATAGAGGTGAACGGTTTGAGTCCAGTGCATCAGAGATGTTGCAATGGGAGACGGCGCCCATGGGCCGTGAACTCAGGCGTGCAGGAGTGTCGCTTCTAGACTGGAACCCCATTCGTGAGCCCTTTGCCATGGCGCTGCACCGACACTTGCGGCTCAGCAGGATGCTGCGATGAAAACACCTATCTTTTTCCTCATGGAAGTGGGATTTATTGTTGCGTTGGGATTTGTGGCCGCATATCTATTTGTCCAGAGCATGTTTGGCGGGGACTTTTCCTTCAGGTTTGGTCCATTTGGGTTCCTTGACCTGACTGTGAACAGCATGCCTGGGTTATTTCTAGTAATGGGTGGATTGGTGGCCTTCCTTGGAGTGGCGGCCCATATTGCCAGCGCTTCAGCGTCAACCTTGCGCGTTATGGTCATCCTTTGCTTCCCCTTGGCGGCTCAGGCAATACTGGTGCACAACCGACTGGACTGGGCATTCTTTTTTGACTACCCCTTCGTGTGGGCCACTCGTATGTCGGCCATTGAGACCACCATTGGCGTTCTGTTACTCCTGGTTCTGCTGCTGGCGCTGCGCGGGACTATTGGGCTCCGGCTGCTTGATGCGGCTCTTGAGGGCAGAGGCGTGGACCGCGCAGAATGGCTAACGCTGCTGGGCGACTCAGCAGCCATGGTATCCATGGTGCTGGGCGTAAGCATAGGCGCGACCCTTGGGCTCTTGGCCATAGCCGGAACGGTGAGCTTTGCGGAGCCGCTGATATTACGGTTGCCCTGGATGGTGTTGACTACCGGCCTGGGCGCGACGGCACTGATGGCCGCAGCCCTCATTTTGTGGGTCAGGACCCAGGCGCGTGACGAATAAGCCCTTCACGGTTCGCGTATAGGCGTGGCAGCGCGGGTAGTAGTATCCTTACCGAAACTTCAGCATATGGTCCGGTAGGCCCGTTTTGGCAGACCGGGTGAGGAGGATTCCATGGTGCAGGTAGACAAGAATGCGGGCGTTACAAAGACACTAGGGGAGTATGTGAGCGGTCTCACCTACGAGGACCTTTCCCCACAGGCGGTGACGGCTGCAAAGAACCTGCTGCTGGATATCCTGGGCGTAGCGGCTGCTGGCTCCACATCAGACTCAGCCAAAGCTGCGACACGGGCGATTGCCAAGGTAGGGCGTCCGGGTGAATCGGTTGTGACTGGCACCCCCCATAAGTTCGTGCCGGAGTACGCTGCACTTGCCAATGGCATTGCGGCTCACAGCTTGGACTTCGACGACCTAAGCAACGAATCGTCGCTGCACCCTGGCGCGGTTATCTTGACCACGGCCATGGCCTGCGGAGACCTGACCCATGTGGACGGCAAGTCGTTCATAGCGGCGGTCGCGGGCGGATATGAGGTCATGGTGCGGCTGGGCAGGGCGCTGAAGCCTGCTGAGCACTACGCACGGGGATTTCACCCCACGGCAACGTGCGGCGCATTTGGTTCTGCGGCGGTCGCTTCCCGGCTCCTGGGCTTGAAGGACGAAGCGTTCCTATGGGCTTTGGGCATAGCCGGTAGCCAGACCTCCGGCAGCATGGAGTTCCTGGCACAGGGCACGTGGACCAAGCGGTTCCACCCTGGCTGGGCGTCTCACAGTGGGATTATCGCGGCGCTGCTGGCCCAAGAGGGATTCAGCGGCCCCACCACCATCATTGAAGGGAAGGACGGCTTCCTCAACGCCTATTCAGCTGACCCAGACCCCTCGCTCGTGTTGGAGAATCTAGGCGGGGAGACGCTTATTGAGCGCACCAGCGTCAAGCCCCACGCCTGCTGTCGCTACAAGCACGGCCCCATTGATTGCGTGTTGGAGTTGGTGCAAGAGCATAACCTGACGGCTGATGATATTCAGAAGGTTCGTGTTGGTATCCTCTCAGCTGGGTTCGGCATTGTTGCGGAGCCAGCGGAGCAGAAGCGTAACCCGTCAACGGTGGTGGACATGCAGTTCTCAATGCCCTTTGGCGTGGCGGTGGCAGTGCTTCATGGGCGAGCCTTCTTTTCTGAGTATGCAGAAGGCATGGCGGCCCGGCCAGAAGTGAAAGAGATGATGAACAAGGTGGAGTGCGTCAGAGACCCTGAACTGGACGCGCATTACCCACGGCAATGGCCCGCATGGGCAGAGATAACCACCAAGGACGGGCGCGTGTTGAAGGCCACGACCGACTACCCAAAGGGAGACCCTGAGAATGCGCTGACCTGGGACGAGTTGAAGGCCAAGTTCTCCGCATTGTCAGAAGGAGTGTTCTCGCCAGCGCGCCAGGGTGAGATCATATCCGCCGTGGAAAACCTGGACGCCCTCAGTGACATCAGAGAGCTCACTCAGCTCTTGGCCAGGGAGTAGCCAGGGATGCCAATGCCCCTGGAAGGAGTCCGGATACTTGATTTGTCGCAGGTGCTTGGGGGGCCGCTGGCCACCCGGATACTGGGCGATCTGGGCGCAGAGATTATCAAAATTGAACAGCCTGGGTCTGGCGACGCATCTCGCCGACTTGGGCCGTACTTCCTGAACGGTGAGAGCGCCTATTTCCTGGCGTTCAACCGGAACAAAAAGAGCATAACCCTCAATCTACAAAAGCCGGAGGGAAAGGCCATCTTCCAGCGGCTGGTACCCCTGGCGGATATGGTGCTGGACAACTTCCGGCCTTCTGTTTTGCCTAAGCTTGGCATTGACTACGAGACAATGTCAAAGCTAAATCCTCGCATTATCTCCTGCTCACTCTCAGGCTTTGGCCAAGAGGGGCCATACCGTGACAGGCCCGCTTTTGACGGTGTGGTGCAGGCCATGGGTGGCGCAATGAGCGTGACGGGGGAGCCTGGAGGGCCACCCCTCTACATGGGCTTTCCCATTGGCGATGCTGGAGGCGGGTTTGTGGAAGCTATGGGCGCCTTGGCGGCGCTGTATGCCAGGGAGCGCACGGGTAAAGGCCAGCGGGTGGATGTGAGCATGCTGGATGTGCAGATTGCCTTGCAGGGACACCTGGGGCAATTTTACCTGGCGTCCGGTGAGGTGCCACAGCCCATTGGTGCGGGCCATCCGGCTAACGTACCCGTGGGGGCTTTCAAGACCAAGGACGGCACCTACGTTCAAGTGCACTGCACCACGCAACCCTTCTATGAGAAGACGGCAAAGCTGATGGCAGCGGAGATTGAAGGGCTTGGCGGGCTGCCGGAGGACGCGCGGTTCACCACCCCGGCCGACCGTATGAAGCACCGAAAGGAATTGGAAACTCTCCTGCGGGACGCCTTCACCACCAAGACGACTGAGGAATGGTCACGACTCTTCGTGGAGTGGGACATACCAGCCGCGCCCATCAACAACATTGCTCAGGCTTTGGCTGACCCGCAAGTGCAGTTCCGGAACATGGTGGTGGACGTGGATCATCCAACGGCGGGTAGCTTCAAAACTATCGGCAATCCCATCAAGATGGGGCAAGAGGAGCGCTTTGAGCCGCCGCCCACGCTTGGTCAGCACACCCGTGAAGTATTGCATGACCTGCTGGGGTGCACAGATGTTGAACTGGACGCGCTGGCAGCGGACGGTGTGATTTAGGGGCAATTCTTCATTTCATTCAGAATGACGTGCACATGCAAGGAGGAACGCCATGGCGACCACGACAACCAAGACGCAGACGTACCAGATGTTCATAGGCGGGGAGTGGCTGGACGCCGCATCCGGTGAGACGTTTGAGTCCATGAATCCTTACACAGGACAGTCGTGGGCGCTCATCCCCGACGGTCAGGCAGAGGACGTTGACCGGGCCGTGCAGGCCGCCAAGAAGGCGATGCAGGACCCTGCGTGGAAGAATATGGCACCCTCTCTGCGTGGCCGTCTCATCTGGAAACTGGGTGACCTGATTGCCGAGAACGCTGAGCACCTGGCCCAGGTGGAGACTCGCGACAACGGCAAGCTCATCCG
>CAVOAJ010000148.1:0-4379 GCA_963693605.1 Dehalococcoidia bacterium
ACGGCTCCACTTTAATAGCCCATTTGTTGGGCTCCACGGACACGCGGCAACCCAGCCCAGATAGTCCGTAGTCCGATCCCCAGCTCGTTCGTTATGCAACGAGTCGAGTCTGCTAGCTAAAGCTCCGAACGTTTTGTTGTTTGTAACGCACGCAAGGGGATTGCGGCATAACCGGTGCAGCATGGTAAAGGGAGGAATCATGCCCCTGTGCTAAA
Source organism: Dehalococcoidia bacterium (assembly GCA_963693605.1). Taxonomy (GTDB): domain Bacteria; phylum Chloroflexota; class Dehalococcoidia; order Lucifugimonadales; family Australimonadaceae; genus JAQBVZ01. Next base: position 216 of record CAVOAJ010000148.1, read on the forward strand.
CTTGGCCCACTATGGCCGTACGTACCGCAGTTATTCCAGCCGCCGGATTTGGCACACGCTTTCTGCCCATCACCAAGGCCGTCCCCAAGGAGATGCTTCCCCTGGTGGACAGGCCAATCCTCCAGTACGCCGTGGAGGAGGCTCTGGGCGCGGGAATCGACCGCATCATCCTGGTGACCTCTCGCGGTAAGGCGATGTCCGAGGACTACTTTGACCTAACGCCGGAGCTTGAGCGCGGCCTTGAGGCCAAAGAGAGTCCACGACTTGAAGAGCTACGACACATCTCACGCATGGCTGACATCATTGCGGTGCGCCAGCGCGAGCCTCTGGGTCTGGGCCATGCGGTGCTGACAGCCCGCCGCGCCGTGGGCAACGAGCCCTTTGTGGTGATGCTGGCCGACGATGTTATCCACGGGTCGCCATCAGCCACACAGCAGTTGCTTGAGGTGTTCGAGCGCGACGGCAGCGTGGTGGCGGTGGAAGAGGTGCCAAACGACCGTATATCGGCGTACGGGGTGGTTGGCGGCGAGGCGATTACGCCAGACCTGTGGCGCGTCAACCAGATTATCGAGAAGCCGCCCGCAGACCAAGCGCCCTCCAACATGGGGGTGGTGGGTCGCTACGTGTTCACGCCCTCCATCTTCGACTGCCTTGACCGCATAACGACGGGCGCCATTGGTGAGCTTCAGCTTACAGACGCGATTGCCCTGCTCTGCAAGCAGGAGCCGGTGCATGCATACCGGTTTGAGGGCACGCGTTACGACTGTGGGACGCCGTTGGGGCTAATGAAGGCGTCGGTTGAACTGGCGCTGGGTCGCTCTGAGTTCACGGTGGAGTTACAGGCGTGGCTCAAGGAACTGACCGCACGGTTGGGGTGAGCCGGGCTTCTCCCCCTTTGAATCCCCCACAGCACCCCTACCCTCCAAAGTCCACTATCAACGCGGCGTGGTCGCTGAGGACGTCACGGCGTAATGGGCGGTCGTCCAGCAGTAGCTTGGCCGCGTTTCGCGGGCCTATCAGCGTGCCGGTGGTCTCTGTGGACGCCTTGCCCCACTGATAACTCACGTCCCGCAGTCTATACAGCAGGCTCTTGTGGATAAAGGCCTCGTCCAGCCGGAAGCCGTTGCCCTTGTTGGGCGAGTACCACGTGTACACCCGCGTCTCTCCGTAGAGGTGGCGAAAGGCGTCGTGCCACCCCGCGCGCTCCAAGGACTGCATCCAGTTGTCGTCACGTTGGCTGAACACCGGCGACTCCTCGTCGATGCCGATGCGCCCCGTGTTGGTGTCTCCCACCAGGAGCGCGGGCAGCCCCTTCCAGCCACGGGCGACGGCCAGCGCGGCGTCGTGGTACACGTAGCGATTGCCTGTCACGAAGTTGGGTATGTGCATGGCGCTGATGGCAAAGGGCGTGGGCGCGGCCACCTCCGCCAGGAGCCACTTGCCGTCCACCTTGGGAGCGCGCCGCAAATGTGACTGCTCAACAGGCCAACGAGAGGCTATCAGCAAACGGTTGGCCGCAGGTTTTGCAGGCTCAGCCGTGGTGAGTTGGTGCGATAGTCCCTGGCTGGCCAACTCCTCTGCCAGCCACTGGCTAGCAGGCGTGCCACGGAACTCCGACAGCGCCACCACATCCGGCTGCCATGCCTGAAGTTGCAGTGCTATCTGCTCCACCCTGCGACCGCCGCCAGCGCGGATGTTCCATGCCACCACTCTCATGGGGTGTTCAGCCGTCATGAGGAGTGGGCTCCCCAATGAAGGTGACCTGCACGCAGGGCATACGGTCAAAGAGACGCCGCGCAAACCAGAAAGGCCCCCACCAGGGCAGGCGTAGCGCGCGGTTCAATCGCAATATCACCAGGGAAAACCGGAACGGCCACCCGGGAATGCCGCCCCTCTTGGCCCAGTGACCGATGAAGTCCAGCAGGTGTGGCATACGTTCGTCACGGTCGTGGAGAACGCGGGCGGTGGAAGAAATGTCGTACAGCACACCGCCATGGGTCACGTGAACGGTAACGTTGGGGTCCGCCGTCATATTGGCCACCCAGTCCCGCGTGCCGGGATACCCTGAAAGGTAGATACAATCGCGTCCGTCCCAGACGAAGGTGGTTTCCAGCGTATAACGTCCACCGGACTTGCGCCGAGACATGGTGGTGCGTACGGCAAAGCTGTGTTTGAGGAATTGCTGTGCTTCCGGACTGAGGACAACCATGGAGTCAGTATAGCGGGCCGGGAATAAGAAAGAGGCGGAATACCGAGAGCTAAGCTCTATCGGTCCAGCTTGAGAACGGAGAGGAACGCCTCTTGGGGGACTTCCACCATGCCAACTCGCTTCATGCGCTTCTTGCCCTCTGCCTGCTTCTCCAATAGCTTGCGCTTACGTGAGATGTCACCACCGTAGCACTTGGCCAAGACGTTCTTCCGCATGGCGTGCACCGTCTCACGCGCAATGACCCTGCTGCCAACGGCGGCCTGAATAGGCACCTCAAACATCTGCCTGGGAATGAGTTGCCGCAGCTTCTCCACCAGGGAGCGTCCGTAGTTGAAGGCACGGTCCTTGTGGATGATGAGCGACAGCGCGTCCACGGGTACCGCGTTAACCAGTACGTCCAGCCTCACCAGGGCAGCCGGCCTATAGCCAGCAAAGGTGTAGTCGAGGGAGGCATACCCCTTGCTGCGCGACTTGAGTTGATCGTAAAAGTCAGTGAGGGCCTCGGCCATTGGCAGGCGCACATCCAGCACCACGCGAGGGTCCGCCGCCACCTGCTGTCCGCCGGTGGAGGAGGCGGTATCCAGATATTCTGTACCCTTGAACTCCCCACGCTTGTTGCTGACCAAGTCCATGAGCCCTCCCATGAACCTGGCAGGCGTCACAATGCTCACGTCCAACCAGGGCTCTAACACCTTTTCATGATGCTCCGGCAAGTCCGTGGGCCTGGATATCTCAATCTCGTCCCCGTTCACCATGACCACCCGGTATGCAACGCTGGGGGCCGTCACCACAAGGTCTAGGCCGTACTCCCGTTCCAGCCGCTCTTGGACAATCTCCATGTGCAGCAGTCCCAGGAACCCGCACCTATACCCCGGCCCTAGGGCCGGGCTGTTCTCAGGTTCATAGACCAGGGAGGCATCGTTTAGCTGCAGCCGCTCCAACGCCTCCCGCAACTCCTGGTAGTCGTTACTTTCCGTGGGGTAGAGCCCGGCAAAGACCATGGGCTTTTGTGGTGCGTACTTGGCCACGGGCTCTGTTGCGCCGCCTCTGGCCAGAGTAATCGTATCGCCAACGCGACACTCGCCCACGCTCTTGAGGCCCGTTGCGAGGTAGCCGACCTCCCCTGCCGATAACGAGTCCACCGTCTGCAGCCTGGGCTTGAACACACCGACTTCCAGTATATCTGCCAAGCTGTCAGTGGCCATCATGCGTACGCGGTCGGTACCGCGCACCACGCCGTCCATAATGCGGACGTAGGCCATGACGCCCTTATACGTGTCGTACTTGGAGTCAAAGACCAGTGCCCTCAGCGGCTTTTCCCTGTCGGCCTTCGGTGACGGTACACGCGCCACCACTGCTGCCAGCAGGTCCATCACGCCGGTGCCAGTCTTGGCCGACACCGCCAGCAGATCCTCATCTTGGAAGCCAAAGGCCTGGCGGAGCTCTTGATAAACCCGCTCAGGCTCCGCACTGATGACATCTATCTTGTTCACGACGGGAATGATGGTGAGGTTATGCTCCATGGCCATGTACACGTTGGCCAAGGTCTGCGCCTGGATGCCCTGGGTGGCGTCCACCACCAACAATGCGCCTTCGCAGGCAGCCAGGCTCCGGGAGACTTCATAGCTAAAGTCTACGTGGCCCGGTGTGTCGATGAGGTTGAGTTGATAGGTCTCGCCGTCGCTGTGCGTATAGTCCATCCGCACAGCCTGGGCCTTGATGGTGATGCCGCGCTCCCGCTCAATGTCCATGGAGTCCAGCACCTGCGCCGTCATCTCACGAGCGGTCAGAGTCCCCGTCATCTCCAAGAGGCGGTCAGCCAGTGTGGATTTGCCGTGGTCAATATGAGCAATGATGCAGAAATTGCGGATGCGCGTTGGATCCATATGCGTCCATGATAGCAGGCGGAGCCGCTGTCTAGGGCTCCGGCTCGCGTTGAACCAATAACAAACGGC
>CAVOAJ010000149.1:0-4341 GCA_963693605.1 Dehalococcoidia bacterium
CCCTTCATCGCTTGGCCCAGGTCATGCGCACTAGCGTCAAGATGCTCACAGAGACTTATGGGTGGCCCTCTGACGAAAGCAACATCAACGCCCTTGATGTTGCCTTTCAGCCAGCGTGGGGTGATGACCCGCAGGCGCCCCTACCCCAACAATGACTGATATTACTGGTCTCCGATAATCTCAGAGTCGTCTGTGTCGCCGTCTGGTGGCCTGTCATTGGATTGCAAATCAATCCCTAATTCTGCAGCCTCCAGCCTACACGATGACATCAACACCACTGTAGCTGAGGAAATCGACTCAATACGCGATAACACGTCGAGCCTGGTCAAAGTGCTGGTGATGGGCAACCGGCTCATTAAAAGAACGCGCCGCAGTGGATGGTCTATGCCTGTGTAAATTGTTCCGGTTGCCGCTACGCTAGATTGAATGCGCGCCAATGCCGAAGCGCTTGCTGTTATCTTCTCTGCTTGCTTTCCGAACACGATTGAGCGGCCTATCATCAGAATATGGTCGCCCTTGAACTTACTAATTACGGTCTTGATGCCATACTCTTCAACTATGAAGCGCCACTCCTCGTTTTTTCCGCATTCGCAGTGGTCACTGCCATTCCAAAGCTATCCAACCAATCTCGTATGACCTGATTTGGCCGCCTGTTGATTGTCCCCTCGCCAAAGAAGCGACGGTACGCCTGCGAAGCTTGATTCCAAAGGAACAATAACCCGCCCATCAACCCAACAATGAACAATGCCACAAGCGGCCCGTCCCATGACTGAAGGGCGGCCCATATGGCAAGTGCAATAAAAGCCGCCCCGCTCAATATCGCACCTGCTGCGGTTTCCGGTAGCAGATTTTCTTTAAACCACTTACTCATGCTGACACTTTACCACCATTCCAATCGCCAAAGAGGAGCCTTGAATTAACAAAGAGTTAACACAATGTTCATTGTTGTGAAACACTTCTCACCTTGTTGGCATCTAACATACATGTAGTCCCTTAAGAGGGTGTAGCTAAGCGTAGCAAACAGTGCAACTTTAGCTTGACCAAAGGGACTTGGTAAGACCAAGGCGCCGCATGGGGGCTCCACCCTTATATCAGTCCAATGGAGCGATAGAGCTTGCGCCCGTCTGGCCTCAACGAGAAAAGGGGATGGCATATTGCCATCCCCTTCGTCGTTTTGTCAGCCAACGCTTAATTGCAGTCATATTGTTGTGAAGCCGCGCCTACGTGCGGCGTGTCTTGCTGCGGGAGGCCTCGTATCGCTGAATGAAGGTCTCCAACGGTGTGCGGGCCACCGCCTGTCCTATGACGTCCAGCGGTAAGTCATTCAACGTCTTGAACCGCACACAGGACTTGCCCATGTCCAGCTTCTTGCCCGTGGCCTTGTAAGCGTCGTTGAACCATCGCTCCGTATCCTGGTCTCCGTAGACATTCATCAAGTACAGCGACATGTACTGCTTCTGCGATGCCAGGGCGGCGTACACCAGCGGCAGCTTGTTGTATGTTTTGGGGTATCGCTCCAAGGGGATGACGTACCCAATCATGCCAGAGGCCATCACCTCCTCATAACCGTCCGGGAGGTTTTCCAGCACAGTATGGCGAACGGCGGCAATTGCTTGCCGCCGTTCTGGAGATAGCTCAGCTAGGTAGTCGACTACAGTCAGGGCTGCGCTCTGTGCCATGTGTATCCCTGCCGCATTTAGCTCAGGTACTTCTCGTAGAAGGCGTAGACCTTCTGCCAGCCGTCCGCCGCCGGCGCCTGCCGGTACAGAGGGCGCTCCCATGCAAAGAAGCCGTGTCCCGCGCCGTCATACCGGTGGAACTCATACGTCTTGTTATGTTTCTTCAACTCCGCTTCAATAGTGTTCACCATGGCGGGGTCTGGGTTTTGGTCCTCATTGCCAAAGAGCCCCAAGAGCGGACACGCCAGGTCAGGCGTCATGTCAATTACCGCCTTTGGTTGCGCGGGCGTTAGCCGGTCAGGCGTCACAACCACGTTCCCGCCCCAGCAGTCCACCGCTGCGTCCACGCCAGGTACGCTGCAGCCCGTCATGTAGGCGATACGACCTCCGGAGCAGAAGCCAATGACGCCTATCTTGCCGTTGGCGCCTGGCTGGGCGTTGAGGTACTCCAACGAAGCCTGGATGTCTCCCAGTACAAAGGCATCCTTGGAGCCACCGCCGTCCCGCACGCGCTGCACCACCTCATCAAGGGGGCCGGGGCCCACTCGGTAATGGAGGTTTGGAGAGATGGCGGCGTAACCGTTGTGGGCAAAGCGCCGCACAACTTCCGTGGTCCACTCATCCCAACCCGGCATGTGGTGAATGACAACCACCCCTGGGAAGGGGCCGTCGCCCGTGGGCCGCGCAACGTAGGCATCAATCGTATCGCCTTCATGGCCTTTAATCTGAATGGTCTCTGCGGTCAGTCCTCGGTACGCCAAGAGTCCCTCCTTATGGTTCCGTTATCGGTATCATTAAGCGCCCATGAATCCATGGGCTGGCGCAGATGATACCGCACAGGGTCAACTGAAGCACGCCTCCCATCCCAGGCGGTAGTAGAATTGTGGTGAGGCTGTCATGCTCCGTATTACGCGCACAATTTCCATATATGAAAATGAATTGGAGTACCAGTTCATTGGGTCGTCAGGCCCCGGTGGGCAGAACGTGAACAAGGTGGCAACCGCCGTTCAGCTGCGGTTTGACGCAGGCCACTCGCCGTCACTGCCGGAGGACGTGCGCCAACGGCTGCGAGCCATTGCTGGCAGGCGGATGTTAGCGAGCGGCATGTTGCTCATCAAGGCTCAGCGCTATCGCAGTCAGGACCGCAACCGTGCCGATGCGATAGAGCGGCTGGTGACGTTGGTTCAGCGAGCTGCCGTCGCGCCCCGGCAACGGCACGCGACTAAGCCAACAATGGCGTCCCGTGAACGGCGGCTGGATACCAAGGTTCGGCGAAGCCGGAAGAAGCAACTGCGGGGGCCTGTGGGTCGCGAGGATCAGTAGCCGCGAGTGCTATCTAGGTTGACCTGGATGGGGGGGGCAGCGGGGCGGACACTGTAACCCGTTCCGTGTAGACTAGCGCTTCAGTTCTCGTGATTGAGTGAGGTGTAATCAGTGAGTCAGTCGCCGGAAGCTGCGGGCACCACGGGCAAAGCGCCCGTTGCCTTTGCAGCACTGCGTCACAAAGACTATCGGCGATACTTCTTTGCCGGCATGGTTGCCATGATGGGCGACAACATTGAGCACGTCATCAGCTACTGGGTGATATGGGAGGCGTTCCATTCACCCACTCTTGCGGGCTTCGCCGTCATTGCCCACTGGGCACCGTTCCTGTTCTTTGGCGTGTTCATTGGCTCGTTGAGTGACAAGTACGATTCCCGACGCATCATTCAGGCTTCACAAGTGTTGTACGTGGGGTTGTCCTTGGCGTGGGGAGTGTTGTTCTTGACGGGCACCATTCAGATATGGCACGCAGTGGTACTGCTGGTTTTCCATGGATTCGCGGGTGCCTTGAACGCGCCAGCCAGCCAGCTCATCATCCATGACGTGGTAGGCACAGAGCACCTCCAGAGTGCAGTGAGGCTCAACGCCACCAGTCGCCAGCTTGGTCTTTTCATGGGGCCGTCTGTGGGCGGCCTGCTCATGTTGGCGGTGGGCCCGTCTTGGGGCCTTATCATCAACGCGATAGTCTTTCTGCCGTTGTTTTTCTGGCTGTTCACGGTACCTTACACGGGGCACTTGCACCGAGCGAGTGGTCGGCGGCCGCAAACATCCATCAAATTAACCCAGGCATTTTCCGTTCTGCGTGAGGCGTCCAAGAACCGGACCATCATGGCCATGGTTGTGCTGGCAGGCGTGAGTTCGCTTTTTGTTGGCAACGCCTACCAGGCGCAGATGCCTGAATTTACTGAGGACCTGTTGATTGGTGGCGGAGGCTCCTTGTACACCATGCTGCTCACTGCCAACGCGGCAGGAGCCGTTTCTGGGGGATTCATCCTTGAGGGTGGGAAGTTGCTCAAGGCATCCGCCCGTTCAGCAATGGTGCTGGCCCTTTTCTGGTGCGTCAGCGTTATTGCATTTGCTGTCGCGCCCAATTTCGTGGCAGCGTTGGTGGCGCTGTTCTTCATTGGCGCATTCAACCTTGCCTTCGTCTCCATGGCTCAAACGCTGGTACAGCTTGAGGCAAACCCTGACCAACGGGGCAGAGTGATTGGCCTATTCAACATGTCCGCTCAAGGCCTGCGCGTAGGGAGCGGCGTGAGCGTGGGAGTCATGGGTGCGTACGTGGGCATCCATTGGTCTTTGGGAGTGAGCGGGGCCATAGCCTTGGCGCTGACGCTAG
>CAVOAJ010000150.1:0-4327 GCA_963693605.1 Dehalococcoidia bacterium
GGAAGGCCCGCCGGGCGGTGGAGGGTAGATGCCCCGCTCTTGTGCCTTGTGCAACACTGCCGTCTTGAGGCCGCTGAAGCTGAAGTCCAAGCTGTCCCCCAGCCATGCCCGTGGGAACGTGATGTCTGACTTTAGGCTGGACGCGGCCCGCTGAATAGCCGGTCCACCAGGGAACCCCAGGCCCAGAAGCCGCGCTGCCTTGTCGAATGCCTCTCCGGCGGCGTCGTCTCGTGTCCTGCCAAGCACCTGATAGTCGCTGTGGCCACGCATCAACACAAGGTCAGTGTGCGCTCCAGAGGCAATCAGGCATAAGAGGGGGAAGCCTGGGTCTGATGAAGGGTCATCTTCCTCCAGCCAAGTGGCGTACACATGACCTTCCAGGTGGTGGACTCCCAACAGCGGCTTCTCTTTGGCAAAAGCCAGCGCCTTGGCGGCGTTGAGGCCCACCATGAGCGCGCCTATCAACCCTGGCGCGTATGTCACCGCCACAGCATCGATATCGCCCAGGTCCAGGTTGGCTTCTGCCAGTGCAGCCTCCAAGGTGGGGACAATCTGCAATACGTGCTGACGTGAGGCCACCTCCGGCACCACGCCTCCATAGCGTGCGTGAATCTCCACCTGAGAGGCAATGACGTTGGCCATGAGCGTATGGCCGTCCTCAACAATGCCAACGGCGGTCTCGTCGCATGAACTCTCAATTCCTAGAACGCGCACATTTCCTCCTGCGTAGTGGGCCTGGGAAGCGGTGAAAATCCCTATCCCTGCTACGGTATCATTGCGGCCTGGGTGCTGGAAGGCCCTATACTTGTGTTCCAGCCAAGGGCTACACCTGTGGTCCATGTTTTGTATCTCCGGCATTTGTCCGGTATGAGGTGTTGAAGGTGGAGGATATTGGTTTAAGCAGCATTATCTTGCTGACAGTCTTGGTGGTTCTATCGGCTTTCTTCTCTGGGTCTGAGGTGGCGCTCCTCTCCATTCAGAAGGTGCGCATTCAGCATATGGTCAGCATAGGCACGCCCGGAGCTGCCAGAGTAGCGCGCATGGTGGAGAGCCCAGAACGTCTCCTCCCACCCATCCTGTTGGGTAACAACGTGGTAAACACGGCGGCCGCCGCCGTGGCCACGGCCATTGCCATTACAGTGGTCAAGGATGAAGGGAGCGCTGTGCTTATAGCCACCGCTATGGTCACCACAGTGTTGCTGATCTTTGGAGAAACGCTTCCAAAAACAATTGCCGCCCGGTACGCGGATAAAGTGTCGGTGGCTGTCGCACTACCCATTCAGTGGGTGGGTTGGATTCTCTTCCCCGCCGTTTACCTCCTCCAGCGGATTACATTCCTGATTAGCAGGTTGATAGGTGCTGAAAGGGGCCAGGGGAGCCTGATTACCACAGAAGAGATTAAGACCATGGTACTCATTGGCCTTGAGGCTGGTGCGGTGGAACATGGCGCGGCGGACATGATTAAGCGAGTCCTTGAATTCAGGGACCGTCAGGTGCGGGAGATTATGACCCCCAGGCCAGAAATCATCTGGGTGGAACGGAATTCAAGCTTACAGGACTTCCTTGCCACCTATGGCGAAAATTACCACACTCGATTCCCTGTGCATGAAGAAGGCGACAAGGACAACGTGGTGGGGATGCTCTCTGTTAAAGACGTGATGCGTGCCATGGCACAGAACCCGGTTGTGGCAATGACCTCCGCCACTGAGGTGATGAGGTCGGCATACTTTATCCCGGAGACCAAACGCATAGGCGACCTCTTTGGCGAGATGCGTGGCGCCGGATACCAGATGGCCATGGTCTCAGATGAATACGGTGGAGTTGCGGGCCTCGTGACGCTCAAACAACTGGTGGAAGGGATTGTCGGCCCAGTGGGTGAGGAGGGAGAGGCGCCGGAGGAGGAGGCCGTGGTGTTGAGTGAGAACACCTACGACCTCGACGCAGGCATGCAGGTGGAAGAGGCTAATGAGCAGCTTGGGTTGGACCTGCCTGAAGGGGGGTACGAGACGGTGGCTGGCTTTGTGTTGGACCGTCTTGGGCATGTGCCGGAACACAATGAAATGTTCGTTTTCGGCAACCTCCGTTTCAGAGTCACGGAAATGAAAGGCGTGAAGATTGAGCGGGTATTGGTCATCAGGACTCCTGCCGCGCCCCAGTAGATAGTCGCCCTCGTGGAATTGCTGAAAGCGTGATGAGCATGAACGCAGATAGGTCATCTCCGGTTGAACGACAGCGCAGGAGCGGGTTGCCGGTAGCGACGGCCCGTGTTGTCCGCGCGTTGCGGGACGGGATTCGCCGCCATGGAGACCGCATATTGGGCGGCCCTCTCCTTGTGGCTGTGTCAGGCGGCCCTGATTCCACGGCTTTGCTCCTGGGTCTGATGTCCCTGCCGGAAAAAGTGCGCATCCCGTTGCAGGTGGCGCACTTCTCCCATGGCCTGCGTCCTGAGGCAGAGGCCCCGGAGGCCGTACAGGTGGCGGAGCTATCAGCACGTTGGGGCCTCCCTTTGCTTCATGGCCGTGGAGACGTGGCTACCCATGCCAAGCAGGCGAAACTCTCCCTTGAGGCGGCCGCTAGGGAGCTGCGCTACACCTTCCTTTTCGAGTCTGCCGTAAAGTGCGGCGCCACTGCCATTGTTCTTGGCCACACACTGGATGACCAGGTGGAGACGGTACTGCTAAGGATGGTGCGCGGCTCCGGTTTGCGGGGCGTCGCAGCTATGAAGGACTGGAGTATTCGTGAGTCGCAAGCATCAGCGGCTGGTGTAGCCCTCTGGCGTCCCATGTTGGAGGTCCCCCGTGAGGACACGGAGGCCGTATGTGTTGAGCACGGCGTGACTCCCGTGCGGGACGCCAGCAACTCATCCTTGGACTTTGCCCGCAACCGTGTACGGCTGAGGGTGGTCCCTGAACTGGAGGCCATCAACCCCAGGTTACGGCAGACGTTGACGAGGCTGGCCCTTTCAGCCCGTGAGGACGACGCATTATTGGAGTCGCTGGCAAACGCAGCGGTGCAGGGCACAGAGGAGTGGGGCGCAAGCAGCGTTACGTGGCCTAGAGATGTCCTGGCCGGGCTGCCAGGGCCCTTGCTGGTGCGGGTGCTCCAACGGGCGTGGAGACGAGTCAGAGGCGAGGGCTCAGCGCTTTCCCAACGGAACATCACCGCCATTGGGTCGCTGTTGCAAGGCTCACCATCCAGTCGCGCATCGTTGCCTGGCGGCATGGAGTTCGCGGTCGAGGCCGACAGGTGCCATATGGGAGCGCCGTTGCTGGAGCTTCCGGGGCTTGGAGAAGCGACGCTCCTCGCTGTGCCTGGGACCACTCACGTTGGCCCGTGGCGGGTTGAAGCAACCGAACTGGGGGTGGATGGAATTCAGGACTTTGGTCCATGGGTGGCGTTGCTTGACGCGGATGCCATTGGTAACGGCCTTTCCCTGCGTGGCCGTAGGCATGGAGATAGATTTCACCCGCTGGGCATGGAGCAGCCAAAGCGTCTCCAGGACTTTTTCGTCGACGTAAAGGTACCGGTTAGAGAGAGGGCCGCGACACCCCTGCTCGTCACCTCCAAGGGAATCGCCTGGGTGGGTGGGCAGCGGGTTGCTCAATGGGCGGCAATCCAAAACAGCACCAGTAGAGTGCTCAGGGTTTCAGTACAGCGTTGGCAAGAGAATGGGTGACTAGGACTGGGACGGGTAGTCGGACTTTACGTCCTGTTCATCCCCTACGGGTTCTTCCTCTGCTGCCTGGACCCATTCACTGGTAACAAGTAGGGAATCCCCGGACGCTTCCTGCGTTGGCTCTGGCGTCACGACGTCTCCGTCCATACCTTCCACTCCATCCTCTCCGGGTGCAGTGAAGATGGTGCTGTAGGGGACCTCGTCAACGGAAGGAGCAAAGTCGCTACCCTCGGGCTCCTCTGCACTCTCTGGCGCGTCGTCACTGGAGGCAGATGGTCCCATGGCAGATAGCTCAGAGATTCGGTCCGCCACCAGGTACGCGTCGCTGCGGGCGTCCTCGGTTAGCAGAGGGAGGCGCATTGTATAGTTCCCTGCATAGAGCGTAAGCTCTCCCGTTTCGTCAGGGAAGATGTAGCCAGAGAGCAGGTAGACCCCAGTCAGAGCGGGGAGGCCTCCCAGAATAAGTACGAAAAGAGTCTCGGAGAACAGCGCCCAGGCCAGCGCTCCAAGGACTGCGCCCACGCCTATCGACAGCAATCCCTGCCCCAGCCGCCTCGATGGCCGACCCACGTCAATAATCTCCATCGCTGAAAGCCGTTCAAGGTTCAGGACGCCGGTGGTGTGCTTCCCGCCCTCTGAACTGTGGAGTAT
>CAVOAJ010000151.1:0-4319 GCA_963693605.1 Dehalococcoidia bacterium
TGTAGATGACTGGCCTACGCGTCCAGTAGAGGGCGGCGGCCTGCCCACGGGTGAGCCGCCTCGTACGCCGCCGACGCCTGGAGAACGCGCGCCTCGCTGCCCTTTGGCCCAACGATTTGCAGACCAATCGGCAGTCCATCAGTGGTGAACCCGCAGGGGACGCTGGCCGCTGGCTGGCCTCCCATGTTGAATGGGTACAGGAACGGGGTGAAGCCCCACCTGCGGTCCACGGTTACACCATCGATTGTGGAGGGGAACTCCTCAATGGGGAACGCAGACACGGCCATGGCTGGCGTGAGCAGCAGGTCATACTGTTCAAAGAAGCGGTCCAGTCGCCACTTGTGCCACTCAAGCTCTCGCAACGCGAATGCAAGCCTGGTGGCAGGCCACGACATGCCATCAGCCACCCACTTTGCGAGCAATGGTGTGATGAGTTCACGCTGCGTCTCAACGGCAGGCCCCAGGGCTACGGCTAGGTCGGTGAGCATCAGCGTGCGGAACACGTCTGACATCTGCTCCGTTGAGTATTCCGGCGACGCCTCCACTACAGAAGCGCCCATGGCCTCGAAGGCTTTGGCAGCTTTAGCCGTGAGGTTACGCACCTGCGGGTCCACGGGTTGATTATCCAGCGCTGGGCTCCACGCAATCCGTAGCCCGGCTACTGATGGGTTGTGGACAGCCGCCTTGAAATCAGGCGGAGTTTCCTGGATACAGGTGGCGTCACGAGGGCTTGGGCCTGCAAGGACGCTCAACAGCAGGGCGGCATCCTCCACAGTGCTGGTGATGGGGCCGTTCTGCGAGAGAGACCGCCAACCCCCTGGGCCTTCATAGGAGGTTGGCACCCGGCCAAAGGTGGGCTTGATGCCATACACGCCGCAGAAGCTGGCCGGTATGCGGATGGAACCACCAGCGTCACTGCCACCTGCCAGCGGCGCTAGGCCCGCCGCCACCACCACGCCCGCGCCTCCGCTGGAGCCGCCGCTGGTCCGGGTGGCGTCCCACGGATTGCGGCATGGGTCCGTCAGCATGTTCTCCGTGGTGCCCTTCCAACCGAACTCAGGGGTGTTGGTCTTGCCCAATATCACCGCGCCCGCCGCCCTGATGCGCTCCGTGGGGATGTCGTCAGCATCCGGCACCCAGTCCTTGTATAGCAGCGAGCCGCGTGTGGTACGTATGCCCTTGGTGGAGTTCAGGTCCTTGATGGCTATGGGCACGCCGTGCAACGGGCCGGCGCTGCTTCCACGAACAGTTGCGTCATCGGCAGCTTTGGCGGCTTCCATTGCCTGGTCCGCTGCCACGGTGATGAACGCGCTATAGCGAGGGTTGTAGCGGCTGATGCGCTCCAGGAAGTGTTGCGTGGCCTCCACGGAGCTGATCTGTTTGGAGCGTATGCGTTCTGCCAAGCAGCTGGCAGGGAGATACGTAAGCTCGTCGTTGGACATGGGGCCTCTTATTTAACGAGACGTGCTGGCGAGAAGGGCTCCATGGGATAGTCCGCGCGACCCTCCGCGATCTGCTGCGCTAGGTATTTGCCGGTGGCCAGGCTCATGAGGATGCCCTTGCGCCCATGGCCGGTGGCTAAAAAGAGGCCATCCCATCCTGGCGTTGGGCCAATGATTGGCAGTTCATCCAGAGACAGTGGTCGGAGGCAGGCCGTCATCTCAATAAGCGCTCCGTCGATGATAGGCGGAGCGAACTTCACTGTGGCTTCCAGGATGGCGTCACGAGCCTCTGTGGTGGTCTGTCGCTCAAAACCTACGTGTTCTTCTGTGGTGCCCACATAGAGAATGCCACTGGGCTTGGGGAATACATAACCGGTGTGATGGAAGATGCCGTACTCAGGCAATGGCCCTGGCAGGCGCATGTGGATAATCTGCCCGCGCAGAGGCTCCACGGGGATACGGAAGCCCAGCCAGTCACTGCAGTACTGCATCCATGGCCCCATGGCCAGCACCACGCGGTCAGAGGCCAAGGTCTCAGTAGCTGTCGTAACGCCGGTGACACGCTGGCCGGAGCGCTGGACGCCGGTGACTTCAGCAGTGCGGATTGTTGCGCCATAACGCTCGGCTGCCTGAGCCAACGCTATGGCAAAGGGGTACGTCTCCAGTTGCAGGTCTTCAGGCGAGTAAATAGCGCCCAGCGTGTCTTCAGGGAGCCACGTGCGGGCTGCGCGCAGAGCCGTGTTGTCCAGCCACTCAATGTTCAGCCCTTCGGCTTGCTGTACCGCCACCTGCTGCTGGGAGATGATTGCCTCTTCCTCCGTGAAGGCCGGACGGAAGATGGGAGTCTTGGTTAGTTGGTAGTCCACGCCAGACTCTTCCACAAGCTGAGCCCCGAGCTCTCTGTGAATCTTGAGGCTCTCTGTCCCAAAGCTTATGAATGGGGCGGGGTAGGGGTGCTCTGTCCTGTTCAGGGCGCTGAGCTCTCCTGCTGCCGCACCCGATGCGCCGCTGGCGACGGCGTCTCTCTCCAACACGAGGCACCGCATGCCGTGGATGGAACCCAGGAAGTACGCGGTGGCGAAGCCCATGACTCCGCCACCAGCAATGATGACGTCAGGTGCGTTGGACGAGGTTGTCATATCGAGAGGTTTTCTCCTTGGAATATTCCGTCATAGGGGACTGAGGTTGCAGCATCCAGGGTTAAGAATACAAGTTGAAGCACACGGGCGTTCTGTGCAACGGAAAAGCCATGCGGATTGTAGACCATCAGAAGCGCCTGAGACCTACCGTGATAGCCCGCGTCCCACACGGCGTTGTGGATGGACACGCCGCTGCGTAGGAGGCTTGAGCGTGGCTTACCAAGGGCCATGAGGTCCAGAGGCAGGTTGACCACTTCATTCAGTGTGATGAGGTAAGGGCCGGGGTCCAGGTGGACCACCCCCGACGCATCAAATGCGGTTTCCTGGGTATCTGGCAACCGTCGTTCAGCGTTATCCGTGGCCAGGTGCGCGTCGCTTTGGAACCGCTCCACGCTTTGGAGCGTCATGTCAAAGCCGTTGGGCTGGAGTTGCTGTTCAACGTCTCTGTAACCGGACAGCAGTGGAGTAGAGCCGTTGAGCAGTGAGCGGATGGCTTGGTGTGAGAGAGCGCCCATAGTCTGCCCATAGCTTGATAGAGTGACGAAGTTCGCCGTTACTATAGGTGAGTGCGGTAGGGGTGTCAAAGAGGCGGAACATAGACTGCGGAATGCGGCTCACCAGCATGCTGGTTTTCCGTTTTTCGGATATCCTCTAAGGGGAGCGGTTGCTCGGTTCCGCTCAATTTGCGTCGCTCTCAGGCGAATCTGTAGAAATTCGTCCCGTAAAGCGCTATTTACCCCTTGACTTAGCTTGAAGTATCGGTCTACTATGCGTCGCGCCTAGCTACGTAAGTGGCATATCACAAAGCTGGCCAAAGGAGGCTGACGGTATGAATGGTTACTGTATGAAGTGCCGAACGCAACGAGAGATGCAGGACACGAAGCAGATCACGTTGAAGAATGGCCGCCCCGCGACTGAGGGCAAGTGCCCAGTTTGCGGAACGCGCATGTTCCGGATTGGCAAGGGATAGACTGAACCTGCCATCAATCGACGGCTGAACGAAGGGGCCCGTAGTACACGGGCCCCTTCGCCTATTGTTTGGTGAATCGTGGTAAGTGTGGACGAACGTATATAATGGCAAGGCACATTTGCCAACGATTTGTCGCGAGCCAAAGATACATGGCCGCTACACCCCAAGGGAACTCACTATGGATTTAACGCTACATGGCCTCAGCATAGGCCCACTGGAGCTCAGGTTTTATTCCCTGTCCATCCTAACCGGGCTGATAGTGGGCGTGGTTCTGGCACGAATAGAAGCTGCCCGGCGGGGTGAGGATCCTGACCACGTACTGAATATTGCGGTGCTAGGGGCCATTCTAGGAATCATTGGTGCGCGCCTGTACCACGTCGTTGACCAAGACGTCTGGCCGCAGTACAGGGCCAACCCTGAGACAATTTTCTATGTTTGGCGAGGCGGAATTGGGATATTTGGGGCTTTTGCCGGAGCCGTTACGGCTCTTCTGCTGTACGTCAGATTCAAGGGCCTCAATACTCTCAGGTGGATGGATATTGGCGCACCTGCGTTCCTGCTGGGCCAGGCCATAGGCCGGTGGGGTAACTTCTTTAACCAAGAGCTCTTTGGGCGGCCTACTGACCTTCCGTGGGGCATCACCATTCCAGAGGCGCGGGTGCTGGCTGAAGCGCCCCAGTACTTTGGGTTTGATAAATTCCATCCCCTCTTCCTCTACGAATCACTCCTCAGTTTTCTGGGTGTGGCGGTCATAATTTTCATTGCACG
>CAVOAJ010000152.1:0-4291 GCA_963693605.1 Dehalococcoidia bacterium
GCACCCTTGCTGACACCGTACGCAACGGCTTTGTGTTGCTCCTGATGACAGGGGTGGGCTACCTGATAGGGTTCAATTTCCATAACGGGCTTGGTAACGCCGTCATTGCGTTGACCATTGCCCTGCTCTTTGGCCTTGCCTTCTCGTGGATATCAGCCTTGATTGGCATGGCCTTGAAAGACGTTGAATCTGCCCAGGCCGCTGGATTTGTTTGGGTATTCCCATTGGTGTTTGCCAGTTCTATGTTTGTTCCGGTGGAGACCATGCCTGACTGGCTCCAGGCCTTTGCCAAGGTCAACCCCATCAGCATTGCCGTGGATGCCGTGCGAGCCTTCTCTCTGGGTACACCTGCATGGGCACCGCTGCTGAAGTCCCTGGCCTGGACCTTTGGCATCCTAGTGGTGTTTGTCCCGCTGGCAGTGATGAGGTATAGACGGGCGGCGTAGCAACAAACATAAACAAAAAGAGAGGCCGGTGGCTTTACTGCCACCGGCCTCTCTGTACGTACTGCGAGAAACACCCAATTACGGGGCGATCGCTATAACCTCAGCGAGCACCTTGCTAAAGTCGCCAGGGCCGCCCATGTCCGTGACCTCAACAGCAAATCGTGACGGCGTGTTGTCGCCAAAGTTCGCTGCCCAATGCTTGTTGAGTACCTTTCGGCCCTCCTGGAGGTCCGTCATGTAGATGGCCACGCGGACAACGTCGTCCAGCGTCGCGCCCGCAGACGCCAGGGCGCTCTTCATGTTCTCGAAAAGCATACCAACTTGCTGATCTAAATCTTCTGGGGGCTGGGTAGACCCTGTGGCCACGCCCCGCAACGCTGACAGAAAGATAAAGCCGCCAGCCTTCACTCCCTGAGGAATGGGGCTGGTGTGTTGATGTCCTTCCTTTACGTAGATCAATTCCTTCTTTGCCATGATTCCCTCCTTAAAGTAAGTCCTCGTAATCCTGATTAGCCGTCTTTGTCTAAAGGTCTGCATTTGCTACGGCGGAGGGCATGATAGCGCAACTTGACCGGAAGGTCTAACTGATATCAACCGCGCAGCGCTGCAAGCACGTCCACCACATCTTTTACCTCTTCAAAGTGCCATAACGCGTCAAGCACTTTGTCCTGAGCATCTGGGGGCAGTGCATCTGATGCAAATTGGTGAAATTTCTGTTCCACCTCCGCGTCAGTGAGGGGGTTCTTCACATTTCCCTTTGGGTGCTTCAGTGCCACCACGTGCTGCTGCCCCTGGCGATCCGTGGCCTCCAGCCGTGTGGCGATGACACCTGGGTAATCGGCAGTCAGCGCAGGGTCTTCATGTACTGAAATTCTGGAGATAAGCCTCTGCACCGCAGGGTCCATGATGCGGTCAAGCTCAAATTGCTCAGGCTTCAGGCCCCCGGCAATGAGGCTGGTTGCCAGCAGGAACGGCAGGCTGTGGTCAGCCGTCTCCCTGTCAGTGACGTCCCATCGCTCCTGACCGCTGCCAATCTCCTTATAGGCAAATTGATAGGTATACACAGACAGTGCCTCAATATTCTCCGGCTCCACCTTCTCTCTCAATTCCAATGCGGCCCAGATGGGCGCCTGTCCGTGGAGTTCAGCAGGGAAGAACTTAAAGTTGGTCTTGTCCGTGTGAAAGGGCTGGTCTCTTCCGCCCAGAGGCGGCACTGTTGGCTCCTCACCCAACACCACCCGCATGCTGCTGGAACCCAGGAACGGCTCCTCCGGCCCCGTCATGCCCAGTGCCGCCAACTGCGCGGCAAACACGCCGTTGCGTGTACCGTTAGGCCCTGCACCCCCCTTCCACATGGAAAGCCGTCCCTCTCTGGCCACGCGAAGGCATACGTTTGCAGTCAGCGTCAAGGATATAGCGTTGGCCGTCTGCTCCTTACTCAACCCCATCATCTTGGCCGCCCCCGCCGCTGCTGCAACCGCCACATGCAGTGAATGGTCTATCCCATGGGTGCCAAGGTCCTCCATGGCGCTCAGCGCTGCGAAAATCTCGTAGGTTGTCACCAGGGCAAGCATGGTGTCACGCCCGCTGGCGTGCATCGTCTCCGCCAGCGCGAAGACAGCCGGAATGGCATCGCTGGGGTGGCCCCCCTCCCGCACACGGAAGGTGTCATTGCAGTCCAGGTACCGAATCATGAGCGCGTTGGTGTACGCAGCCATCTCTGGCGTGGTGGGCTCTCCGGTGAACCATATGGTTGCAGGTGGAATGCCCGTGACCTGGCGCGATAACGCCCTGGCAATGTCCACCGGCTCATTATGGAGTGCACCTGCTGCACACCCAAAGCTGTCCACCAGGCAGCGCTTCATGCCATGGAGCGCCTCCGCTGGCAGTTCGTTGTAAGTAAGGCTAGCCGCATAAGCGCTCAATGCCTCTAAAGGCTTGTCCATGTATGCCCCTCTCCACCTGACCTGTTGACGTGAAGGCCACAGAGTGGCTGAGCGGGGCCGTCGTGTCAAGCAGGATTGGCCCTCAGATTGACAGGGCTCCATAAGGGAGCTACCGTTCACTCCGCCTTCCACTCACGGACACCCACGGCACGACTACTGGCGCGAGGGTGGACTGAGTGAGGCAAACAGACCAGAACACACGAGGACGAAGGGGATAACTACCATGCAACAGTCAAGTAAAGTGCTGGACGCCCGTGCAGCAGGCGGACGCAGGTTTGAGGGCAAGGTTGCCGTCGTGGCTGGCGCAGGCCAGGGCATAGGCAGCGCCACAGCAAAGCGATTCGCCCAAGAGGGCGCCGTCGTAGTGGTAGGAGACATGATTGAGGAGACCGCCAACAAGGTGCGCGACGAGATTATCGACTTTGGGGGCAAGGCCACCACGTATATCGGCAATTTCACGGAGCGTGAGCACTGCGTGGGGTTGATAGAACAGGCCATCAAGGAGCACGGACGGATTGATGCCCTGGCCAACATTGTGGGCGGCACTATCTGGAATCAGTATTTCTGCTACTACACTCCGGAGCAAATTGAAGCTGAGGTTGGCAAGTCCTTCTGGCCAAGCATGTGGCTCTGTTGGGCCGTTGTGCCTCACATGCTCAAGCAAAAGTCAGGCGCCATTGTCAACCTGGCCACGCATGCCGTGGCCAGCACACACCGGGTGCCGTACGCGGCCTCCAAGGGCGGTCTTATTGCGCTGACCACCTCCCTTTCCAAGGAAGTATCCCCCTTTGGAGTGCGGGTCAACGTTGTGGCGCCACACTCCACCGGAGCTGAGGACCGCGTCACCCCTCGGAAGCACGGATATGAAGGCCTGGACCAATCAGTGCCCCAGGACAGGGAGAGCGAGCAGGAAGCCGCTATTCAGCAGCGTCGGGCCACTGAGATTCCCATGGGCCGACGAGGTGAGGCTGAAGAACAAGCGTCGGCCATCGTATTCCTGGCATCGGAGGACGCCTCCTTCATCAGCGGTCAGGTGTTGCCAGTGGGCGGCGGCGCAACCTACCCGTTCTAAAATGTCATATCGGGAAAGCTGCGGAATCCGCAGCTTTGGCCGCAGCACTCGTGAATAGCCTTACTTTACTTGACATCAGGGGCTGTAAGGGCTTTATTATGGCGGCATCACTTGGGTTCGGTGCATGCTGTAGAACATCGCCTCCGGTGATATAGCTATTAGCGGGTAGCGTCTTCTCCAAAGTGAGGGCGCGCAGCGGTCTTAAATGAACAGACCGACTTAAGGAGAATGAAATGGGAGAGATCCTAGGACTAGGCCTCAGCCACTTCCCCGGCTACATTTACCCAGATGAGACTATGTCAGTCAGGGTAAAGGAGACCATCACCAGCAGGAAGGTCCCCGCCGAGCTAAAGAACCCGGAAAACTGGCCTGAACCCATGCGGAAAGAGTGGAGCGACGACGAGGGGCTGGCCTTTGCGGCCAAGCACCGCGCCGAATACTTTGAAGGTGTTGGCAAACTCAGGGCAGCCCTTGACGATTTCAAGCCCGACTTGGTCATCATCTTTGGGGATGACCAGTACGAGAATTTCCACGAGGACATCATTCCTCCGTACTGTGTCTACATCGCAGACCAGTATGAGACCAAGCCCTTTGCCCGCCTCCGTCCCGGTGTGCCGGAAGGCACCCCCACGGTATGGGGTGACGACAGGGACAAGGTCTTTATCACCCCAGGTCACCCCCGGGCGGCCCGCTTTCTGCTTAATCATCTCTTTCATTCAGGCTTTGAGCTTCCCTACTCTTACAAGTTCCTCCACCATGAGGGCTTGGGCCACGCGTTCATCAACACGTTGCTGTACCTAGACAATGACCGCAAGGGTTGGGACTAT
>CAVOAJ010000153.1:0-4285 GCA_963693605.1 Dehalococcoidia bacterium
TGCCCACAATATTGGGGTCAAGGATGCGTGAGGAGGAGGTCAGAGGGTCTACGGCAGGGAACAACCCTTGCTCAGCAATTGACCGCTCCAGCGCAATGACCGCGTCCAAGTGACCGAAGGTTGTGCTCACACCAGGGTCGGTGTAGTCGTCAGCGGGCACGTAAATGGCCTGGAATGAGGTGATGGAACCTTTCTTTGTGGAGGTAATACGCTCCTGAAGGTCTCCCATTTCCGTGCTCAGGGTGGGCTGATAGCCCACAGCGGAAGGCATCCGGCCCAGCAACGCTGAGACCTCCATGCCTGCCAGGATGTACCGGTAAATGTTGTCAATGAACAGCAACACGTCCTGATTCATGGTGTCACGGAAGTACTCCGCCATGGTCAGGCCCGTCATGGCAATCCGCAAGCGCACTCCAGGGGGCTCATTCATCTGGCCAAAGACCAGCGCCGTGCTGCCCAATACGCCGGACTCCTGCATCTCATGCCAGAGGTCGTTGCCCTCACGGGAACGCTCACCCACACCGGCAAAGACTGAGTAACCCGAATGCTCGTTGGCAATGTTCCGAATGAGCTCCTGAATGATTACCGTCTTACCCACACCGGCGCCGCCGTATGCCCCAACCTTACCGCCCTTGGTGAAGGGAGCAATAAGGTCAATGGCCTTTACTCCCGTCTCCAATATCTCTGTTGTCATGCTCTGCTCTTCATAGGCAGGGGCCACGCGGTGGATGGGCCAACGCTCCTTGGCGTCAACAGGCCCAAGGCCATCCAAAGGCTCTCCTGTCACGTTGAAGAGGCGGCCCAGGCTTGCCTCTCCCACAGGCACTGAGATAGGCGCTCCGGTGTCACGGACGGTGGTGCCACGGGCAAGACCTTCCGTTGGGCCAAGAGCCAGGCAACGCACCCAACTATTACCCACCTGCTGCTCCACTTCAAGCACCAATTTCTCACCCTTGAGATCAACCTCCAGGGCGTTGAAGATGCCTGGTAACTGCTCTGGCGGGAATTCAGCATCCACAACGGTGCCAATGACCTGAACGATCCTGCCCTCTGCTCCTTCGGCCATGTCTCGGTCCTCCTCAGTTAGCCTTCAAGAGCGGCCACACCGCCCACAAGGTCCAATAGTTCTGACGTAATCGCGTCCTGACGCGCTTTGTTCAATTCAAGGGTCAACCCATCAGCCATCTCATTCGCGCTCTTGGTGGCGTTCTGCATAGCCACCATTCGGGCTGACTGCTCACTGGCCTGGCTCTCCAAAAGGGCCTGATATACCTGTACTTCTAGGAATCTAGGCAACAGTGCATTGAGCACTACGGCCGGGTCTGGCTCATAGATGTAGTCTGAAGAGCCCTCATCTGAGGTAAATTCAGCAGGGTCCACCGGCAACAATTGAATCACTACCGGCTCTTGGACCAGGATGTTTACATATCGCGTATAGGCAAGGTGGACTTCATCCACCTCCTCTTGCATGTAAAGTTCCTGGACCATATGGGTGATTGGCAGCGTATCTGCCAGCGTGGGACGGTCATTCATGTCAGTGAAGACGGCGTGTACGTCACGGCCAGCCCTGATCATGAAATCCCGGGCCTTCTTGCCCACGGTCACAACCTTGGTGGGGACTGTGGTCCGCATCAGGAACTGCCCTGTTACTCGGTTAATATTTCCGGGCAACCCGCCAGCCAAGCCCCGGTCAGGTGATATCTCTATCACCAGCACGTTGCGCACTTCACGCTTCAGCATCAACGGGTGGAGGCTCTCCGAGTCTCCGCTGCTCCCGCCAACCAAGCCCGACAAGACCTCACGCAGCTTTACGGCATAGGGCCTTGCGCCCGTGACCCGTTCCTGAGCACGGCGCATCTTGGACGCGGCCACCAACTGCATAGCGCTGGTCACCCGGGCCGTGTTCTTCACACTCCGGATGCGTCCTCTTATTTGTCGTACGCTTGGCACTGGTCAGTTCTCCGTTACGCTTTAGGCGAAGGTCTGTTTGAAGGCTGTGATGGCGTCCTTCAAGCTGGTCTCGGTTGCCTCATCAATGTCCTTGGTGGTCGCGATGGAGCCAAGGATGTCAGGCTTGGAGGTCTCCATATAGGTCAGCAGACCTTCCTCAAATTCACGAATACGGTCCACGGCCACGTCGTCCATATACCCATTGACCGCTGCATACATGGAGCAGACCTCCAACGGCAGGGTCAGCGGGCGATACTGTGGCTGCTTCAACAATTCAGTGAGGCGTTGGCCTCTCTCAAGCTGCGCGCGGGTGGCTGCGTCCAGGTCCGATGCGCCAAACTGCGCAAAGCTGGCCAGGGCGCGGAACTGCGCAAGCTCCAACCGCATACGACCGGCCACCTTCCGCATGGCCCTGGTCTGAGCGGAGCCGCCAACCCGGGATACGGATAGTCCCGCATTCACGGCGGGGCGAATACCGGCGTTGAAGAGGTCCGCCTCCAGGTATATCTGGCCGTCCGTGATGGAGATAACGTTGGTGGGAATGTATGCCGACACGTCGCCAGCCTGGGTCTCGATAATTGGCAGCGCGGTAAGCGACCCGCCACCGTTGGCCTCATCCAGACGGGCCGCACGCTCTAGCAGACGGCTGTGCAGGTAGAAGACGTCACCGGGGTAGGCTTCACGGCCTGGTGGGCGACGCAGCAACAATGAAAGCTGACGGTACGCCCACGCGTGCTTCGTCAGGTCATCGTAAACAATCAGCGCCTCTTTGCCCTCTGCCATGAACTGCTCACCAATGGCGCACCCTGCATAGGGGGCCAGGTACTGCAATGGCGCGGGGTCTGACGCGTTGGCCGCGACGATGACCGTGTGCTCCATGGCGCCGTTCTCTTCCAGCGTAGCCTGGATCTGGGCGACTTTGCTCTGCTTCTGGCCAATGGCCACGTAGATGCACAGCAGGTTTTGCCCCTTCTGGTTGATGATGGTGTCGATGGCGATGGCCGTCTTGCCTGTGGTGCGGTCTCCAATGATGAGCTCTCGCTGCCCACGGCCAATGGGGATCATGCCGTCTATGGACTTGATGCCGGTCTGGACAGGGGTGTTGACCGCCTGCCGATCCGCCACGTTGGGCGCGACAATCTCAATGGGTCGGGTGCCGCTGGTCTTGATGGGCCCTTTACCGTCAATGGGCTGCCCCAAGGCGTCCACAACCCGACCAAGTAGCTGGTCACCCACCGGAACCTCAGCCACACGGCCGGTGGCCTTGACCAAGTCGCCCTCTTTAATCTCCGAGGCTGCACCCATGATGACCACGCCAACGCTGTCCTCTTCAAGGTTCAGCGCTAGGCCCGCTGTGCCATTGGGGAACTCAATGAGCTCACCATAGCCAACGCGGCCAAGGCCATGGATACGGGCGATACCATCGCCAACCTCCACAACCGTGCCGACCTCAGTCAGCGTAGTCTCTCCGCCAAATTCTTCAATCTGGCGCTTCAGGACCGCCGCTATATCTTGCCCGCGAGTCGTCATACCCGCTCCTCCGTCCTTTATTCCCAATGGGCCTCAGCGCCGTTACGCCAAGGATTCGTGCTCCAACCGGTGTTTCAGCGTCTCTAGGCGCGTCCGCACGCTACCGTCAATGACTTGGTCTCCTACGCGGATGACCATGCCTCCTATAATGTCTGCGTCCACGTCCATTTCAAGCGCCACGTCCTTGTCCAGCATCTTTCGTAGCGTTTCACGAAGGCGTGTCTGCTGCTCTGATGACAATGGCACCGAGCTGGTCACCTGAGCTTGTACACGCCCCAGGCTGGCGTTAAGCAACTCACCGTACGCTGTTATCAAGTGAGGCAACAGTGACTGCGCCTGCCGGGACACCAACAGCCCAATCAGGTTGGCCACCATTGGGTCAAATCCTTCAAGGAGCTGCTTCACCACGTCCAGCTTGTCGCCAATCCGCACTCGGGGTGTGGACAGGTACGTGCTAATTGTTGCATCGGCCAGCGTAGCCTGAACGCGCTGGAGTTCTTCCAGCCACGGCTCCTGCTTGCCCTGCCCCTCCGCCAGTTGGAAGAGGGCCAGTGCGTACCGCTTGGGAGTTGGTGCCTTAGCCACGGACGTTAGCCTCCCGAGGACCCTTGAGATGAACTAATCGAATCACTCTGAGTCAGGACTTCGTCTATGAGGTCATTGTGGACACCAGCGTCCAGAGAACGGCTGATGATGCGCTCCGCCGCAGTCACGGCAAGCACGGCAAACTGACGCCGCACCTGCTCCAACGCAGCGTCCCGTTCCTGGCGTATCTCATCTCTCGCGCTTTCCTTGAAAGCCTCAG
>CAVOAJ010000154.1:0-4266 GCA_963693605.1 Dehalococcoidia bacterium
GTTATGCGCGGCAGCTAGCTCCCTGGCAATCTCTCGTACGCGCTGGATGTGTGCTTGGAGACCTTGAGGGAGTGCGTCAAGTCTTGTCTGGAGCAGTGGCGGCAAAGTAATGGTTGCCATGTGGTGACTTTACCCTATCGCCAAGAGAGGGCGGCCAGCCAGCAGGTGCATATGCAGATGCGGTACCCCTTGCCCGGAGTCTGGCCCTTGGTTTATCACCAGCCGGTAGCCGCTTTCAGTCACGTCTAGTTGCTTGGCCAGGGTTGTACTGGCGTTGAAGAGGCTGCCTAATGCGTGGAGGCGCTCTGTAGGCTCACTGCTGAGGTCAACGATATGGGCAAAGGGAATGATGAGAATGTGGACTGGCGCCTCAGGTTTGATGTCCCGAATAGCAAAAACGGAATCGTCTCGATAGAGAAAGTCCACGGGAATTTCTCCCGCGCCAATTTTACAGAAGATGCAGTCATCTTTGGTCATGGCATGCCAAAGCGGTGACGCCCAATGGGGAAGGGATGACCCCGTAAACGCCCGCCGGTCTGAAGGCTACGGCACCAAATGTAGTCTAGCTGGAGACAGCCAGACAGGTGACCGTCCTAACGATGCCGCTAATGGTGTGGACGCTCCCGGTGACGGTGTCTCCAACGGAGCCCAGGTCATTGGCTTCCAGGACGACAATAAGGTCATATGGGCCGGTGACGAGGTCAACGGAGGTTACGCCCCCTACTTTTCGGAGTGCGTCAGCCACTTCTCGCGTCTTGCCCACTGCCGTCTCAATAAGTACGAATGCTTTTGTCGCTGCCATGGTGCTCCCCCTTAAAACCCCGTCTCGGTGGTCATCCCACGATGGACGGCAAAAGGATGATATGCGGGCGCACTACCGCCGTCAACGATGGACATATGCACGGTACGTCGTAGGCGGATAGGATGCCCGATGCTATAATCGCACGGCTTTGGAAAGGGACGATGGCGTGCTAGAACAGCTTCACCAAATAACCTCAACCCTAGGGGTGGAGCTATCCTCCGACCAACTGGACCAATTCCAACGGTATAAATTGGGGTTGGAAGCGTGGAACCAGCGCGTGAACTTAACGTCACAGAAGGCGCTGGAGAGGATTGAGCAGGTCCACTTCTTGGACTCGCTCTCTTTAATCCCTGTGCTGCGTCATTGGGCACCCGACGCGCAGCGAGTGGTGGATGTAGGCGCGGGTGCAGGATTCCCTGGCGTACCCATAAAGCTGGCGCTTCCGCATCTGCATTTGGTGTTGGTGGAGGCGACTCAAAAGAAGGCAGACTTTTTGGTGTGGCTGGTGGGGGAGTTGGGTCTAGATGAGGTGGATGTGGTGGTGCAGCGGGCGGAAGACACTGCACGGTCACCTCAATACCGAGAGTCTTTTGACGTAGTCACTGCCAGGGCATTAGGCCCGCTACCTGTCGCTCTTGAGTTGACCTTGCCTTTGAGCAAGATTGGCGGCGTGGTAGTTATCCCCCAACGCGGTGACGTAGCGTCAGAGATCCGGCGGTCAACGCTGGCGCTGGATGAGTTAGGTGGCAAAGTGGTGGCGGTGGAGCCAGTGAGTACAGATGGCTTACCGCAGGACTCAGTGGCAGTGGTTGTGAAGAAAGAAATACTTACACCTGAGCGGTATCCCCGCCGTGTGGGGATACCGTCCAAACGTCCCCTTATTACAGCGCTTTAAGTGAGCCATGAGCGGAGCACAATCCAACGGGTCTAGGCCCTCTCTCAAGAGACGCTTCCTCTCTTGGCCAACGCTGATTTCCTTTATTCTTGTTCCCGTGCTGGCCGTGTTGCTGATCACCCGGTTTGAGCTTGACTGGGGGTCTACGTGGGAGAGGATACGGTCCAGCAACCCGTGGTGGTTTGCGCTGGCCGTCTTGGTCCACTACAGCACGTTTATCTTCCGAGGCGCCCGGTGGCGACTCCTGCTTGGCAACGCGGCTCGCCATGAAGGGTCTAACGAGAAGCTACCGTCCACGTTTTACTGTGGCAGGGTCATCCTGATGGCATGGTTCGCCAATTCAGTGACGTGGTTCCGCTTGGGGGATGCGTACCGCGCCTATGCCCACGCTGAGGACTACGGCACGGGCTTCCCTCGCTCCATGGGTACGGTAGTGGCGGATAGAGCCATAGACGTGGTTGTGGTGTTCGCACTACTAGTAGCGGCAGCGGGCGTCCTCTACGCGGGTGGGGAGATCAGACCATCACCACTGTTTGTTGCGTTGGCAGGAGCCTTTTTACTTGCGGTGACCGGTACTCTTCTGGGAATGCTGCTCCTGCGCAGGTGGATATCACACCGGCTTCCGCAAACGCTGGAAGACGCCTATCACCGGTTTCACGCGGGCACCATGGGCAGTTTCAAGCGGCTTCACTGGGCGTTCATCCTGGGTGTTATTGGGTGGTTGGCGGAGGTTGCCCGACTTTTCTTCGTACTCCAAGCTTTGGGTGTCCCGGTAACCCCGGGCCTGGTACTCTTTGTGCCGCTGGCTAACGGCCTGCTCACTGCAGTGCCGTTGACGCCGGGAGGTCTGGGCATTGTGGAACCAGGCATTACCGGGCTGCTCATGCTCTCACTTGTGCGTGAGGAGGCAGTGGCAGTGGCTCTGTTGGACCGTTCAATCAGCTATCTGAGCATTGTGGTTACGGGTGGCGTTGTTTTCTTCATCCGGCAAGCGCAAATTGCACGACGGGCAGTCAACACGCGGGCATCGGCATCAAATGAAGGCAGCGACTAAAAGAAAGAGGAGCTTATGATTACCAACCCTGTTAAAGAGAAACTTGCAGCCGGTGGGAGTGTCCTTGGCGCTTTTGTGAATATCGGCTCCCCTGTGGTCGTCGAGCTGTTGGCGCTGGCGGGCATGGACTACGTGGTGCTGGACGGTGAGCACACGACGCTGAGTCCTGAGTCAGCCGAGAACATGTTCCGGGCGGCGGAGGCAAAGGGCATTGTGCCTATCACAAGGGTGGGCCAGAACGACCCGCAGGTTATTCAAAAATTCATGGATGCTGGCTCCGTTGGTATTCAGATGCCGTTGGTGAATAACAAGGAAGAGTGCCAACGATTTGTCGATTCGGTGAAGTACCCGCCGGTTGGCAAACGAGGGCTTGCCGCAGTGCGCGCAGCCAATTATGGATTAGAGGGACCGCTGAACGCCTATGTGGTCAAGGCAAACGAGGCTACCCTGGTGGTCCCGCAGATCGAAACGACCCAGGGGTTCGAGAATGTGGAAGAGGTGCTGTCAGTGAAGGGCGTGGATGTGCTGTTTCTGGGCCCCACGGACATCTCGGTGGCTTTGGGTTTCCCCGGAGAGGTGCGGCATCCTGACGTCTTAGCGTTGATTGAGAAGTTCACTGCGCAGGCCAACGCCGCAGGCAAGGCGTCCGGCACCATTGCGCGGGACTACGATGAGTACGTGTACTGGAAGGAGCGGGGGGTCCGCTACTTCCTGGGCACTGCGGCGGTCATGCTGGGCCGTGCAGCTAGCGACTTCGCGAAGCGGTTCAAAGAGGCGGAGGGCTGATAGTTATGTCAACTGAGAAGACTGTCGGCTTCATTGGGCTGGGCATCATGGGGGCGCCCATGGCCCGAAATCTGGCCAAGGCTGGCTTTCAGGTGGTGGCATGGAACCGCACGCGGTCCAAGGCTGAGGCGTTGCAGGGTGACGGCATTACGCTGGCAGACTCCCCAAAGGCTGTTGGAGAGGCGTGCCCTGTTGTCATTACTATGGTTAGTGACACGCCGGACCTTGTGGCGGTCACGGAAGGTCCAGACGGCGTGAGCGAAGGCTTGAGCGCCGGGTCAATTCTTATAGATATGAGCACGGTGGCGCCCGGCGCAACGCGGGAGTTGGCCGAACGTCTGGGCAAACGGGAAATTTCCATGCTGGACGCGCCGGTCAGCGGCGGCTCCACAGGGGCGCAACAGGCAACTCTGGCTATCATGGTTGGCGGTAGGGAGGAGACGTTCCAGCGATGCCTGCCAATTTTCCAGGCCATGGGCAAGGCAATCACGCACATGGGTCCCAGCGGCATGGGTCAGACGACCAAGCTAGTCAACCAAATACTAGTGGTAGGAACACTCTCCACGGTGGCGGAGGCGCTGACGTTTGCGGCGGCTCAAGGGGCTGATTTGCTACGGACCATAGAAGCAGTTGCAGGCGGCGCAGCAGGTTCATGGCAGCTACAGAACCTAGGGCCCCGGATGGTGAAGGGTGACTTTGCGCCGGGGTTTATGGTGCATTTACAACGGA
>CAVOAJ010000155.1:0-4239 GCA_963693605.1 Dehalococcoidia bacterium
TGGCGGGAAGCGCGTCACCAAAGTAGCGGTTACGCACCTCATGAATCTCCATGAGCTTGTCCAACTCCGTAACGTACACCGTGACGCGGATGACATCCTTCAGGCTGCCGCCTTCGGCCTCCAAGACCTTTTTCATCCTGTCCATGGTTATCTCTGTCTGCTCCACAATGTCAGGCGGCGCGTTTTCACCGGCGGTAAGGCCGGAGATAAAAAGCCACTCCCCCGTACGCACGGCGTGCATAAACGCCCCAAAGGGCTTGGGCATATGCGGATAGTTCTTGCGTTCTAAGGTCATGATTGCTCCCTCCAAAAATCGAGCGCTATCAGTCCAAGGTCAACGGAGTGTCGTCACGATTGGCCCACTCACTCATGGAGCCATCGTAGACACAGACTTGATTGTTATAGCCAAGCAGGGCCAGCGCAAACGCACCGTGCGCCGCACGGATGCCTCCCTGTCAGTAGGTGTGGATGGGTTTATCCGGCGTAACGCCCACCGCCTCCAGCATTGTGCGCATATCAGCAGCAGCCTTGAAGGTGTGGTCATCCGGGTTGATGAGCTCCTGCCATTCCAGGTGATGCGCGCCAGGTACGTGACCCTTGCGCGTATTGCCGCGGTCGTTATCGCCCGTGTACTCCGCTGGTGACCGCGTATCCCACACAATCACGTCCGGCTGGTCATGAACTGCCTTCAGCGCGTCCACCGTGGAGAGCACCTCAGGATGGGCTTGGGGAGAAAACGTAACGCCCTCCCTCTTCCTGCCTGGACCCACGGAGACGGGCCTCCCCTCAGCCAACCATTTCCACCAGCCTCCGTTCAGCACCCTTACATTGGTATGTCCGTAGTAGTTCAGCACCCACCACAGGCGACAGGCGTTTAGCGATTTATTGCCGTCGTACGCAATCACCAGCGTATCGTCGCCAATGCCAAGGGACTCCATCACCTGTTTGAATTCGTCCGGCTCCATAACCAGCTTGGAGGCTTCTCCCTTGATGGACTGGTTGGGGATGCCCATCGCGTTGGGAAGGTGGGCCTTGGCGTACCCCGGCGGCAGGTCCATGTCCACAATCCGCACGTTGGGGTCATCAAGGTGCTCCGCTAGCCATTCTGTGTCCGCCAGCAATTCTCCCGCCGCGTAGCCCTGAGTCGTCATATTGCACTCCTCGCAAACTCGTGGGGCGCATTGTGGTAGGTGGCGCAGAGCCTGTCAATCGAAAATCGTCAGCGTTGACGGGGCAGCGAGACGGGCGTAGCGTTGCCCCACTCACAAGCACGCGGAGGCAGCCATGGCACGGGTAAAACACATAGCAATCGCCACCAACGATCCCGACACAACCGCACGGTTCTACATAGACGGTCTGGGCCTGAAGGAAGTTGGCAAAGTGGACAATGACATTGCTGAGGGCTACTACCTCAGTGACGGTTACATCAACATTGCCATCTTGAAATGGCGACAAGAGGAGGCTGCGGTCACGGAAGGCTCGCCACGCTACACCGGCATCCACCACTTGGGGTTTGAGGTAGACGCCCTGGGGCCAGCTCAGGAGCAGGTCGAACGGGCGGGAGCGGTGCCCAGCCCCAACAACAAACTGGGCATGGAAGAGGCCGCCGCAGAGAAGAATGTGGAGATGAAATTCTTTGGGCCTGACCAGGTAATGGTGGACCTGTCAGAACAGGGCTGGGTGCTGGAGTAAGCCCCCGCCGTTAAAGCGCAGCGGCAGTGCGTAACGGCTTTGGCGGCTTGGCAAACAGCGCCAACAACGCGGACAGGCCCATGAACGCGCCAAAGCTCATGAATGCGATGGTATAGCTCTGCCCCGTAGCATCGTAAATTACCGCAGCGTAAATGGGCCCAAAGGCGTTGGCGCCCAACACCATGGGATGACTCAGACCCCGGATGGTCCCCAGGGAGCCCCGGCCAAAGTACAGCGCGTATATCACAGGGTTCATGGCCAGGAAGCCGCCAAGCATCATCCCCTCTGCAAACGCATACACAAAGATGATTGGGTTGATGGGGATGTTCAGCAATGCCACGATTAGCCCCATCCACAAGAACATCAGGAGCGCCAACACCTTCCGTAAAGATATGCGGGTGCTGAGGTATGCGGCGGCAAAGCCCCCCACACCCATGCCAGCAGCAAAGCTGATGAGCAAGGGGCCCGCCTGTACTGGGTCCATGCCACGCTCAATGAAGTAAGGGATACGGTGAACGCCAAGTCCCGCCCCACAGACGGCCGTGGCCATGGACGCGAAGGTCAAGAGCCAGAAGGCCCTGGTCCGCAGTGCTTGGCGGGCTGTCCATTCCTGTTCGCCTGCCTGAACGACCGACGCCCCTGTCCCGTCATCCATCAGTTCCACCGGTGCGTCACCATCAAGGCCAAGGTTGAGGTCCTCAGGCCGTCGCGCCACTATCAGCACCATTGGCACCAGGCTGAACACCAACACCAAAGTACCAATCACCTGCATAGCCAGTCGCCAATCGCCAATGGTGAAGAGGAACGCCGCAAGCGCGGGCCACAGACCCAGCCCAGCCCTGCTGGACAACATGGCTAGTGCGTTTGCCAGTGCTCTACGGCGCACGAACCACTTGGAGACGGTGGTAGTCCCAACCAGGTTCTCCACGCTCATCATCATGCCCCGGCCAATAATGAGGAGCAGATAGAACAGCACAAGGTTGTGGACAAAGGACAGCCCTAGCATCGCAAAGCCCACCACCGCAGTACCGCCACCCAATAGGAACCGACCGCCATGCTTGTCAGTCCAACGGCCCATGAGGGGTCCCACCATGGCGCCCACCAGGCTTGCAAGGCTGATGGCCCCTGCAAAGGCCGTGCGCGTCCAGCCAAACTCTTCAGAGATGGGTATGACAAACACGCTGATACTGGAGACCGCCAATGGCGCGCCACTGAACATGGCCATGCCAGCAGCGCCGGTCACCACCCAGCCGTAATAGAAGCGCCGCCCTAGCAGCCAGCGCGCAATGGGGTTCATAAACACATGTACCAAGTGATGGGCTGCTTGAGAGGCTACCACCTAGCCCTCTTGCTCACAATGGCGTTGGGGCGGTTGCGAAGCTAACGTAGGGGCGCACCGCTGTACGCCCCTACGTCTCCACACCTACAACTTCTCTCGCAGCGTCGTGAGCAACTGTGCCGCCAGATCGGTAGCCGCGCTGACAAAGGTGCTCCAGACCTCCTCACTTGGGTGCGCAGGCCCCCGGACCTCAGTCTTAAGCAGCACCCAGACGCCGTCGAGGTCAATGACCATGTCATGCACACCTCGGCTCCTGTGGCTTGCGCCCAACAACCGTGACCCCGCAGCCTCAAAGAAAAGGTAGTACTGGACACTAAGCGGCGTGCTCTCCGCCAGTTCAACGTAACCCAATAGGCCTGTCCCGCTGGAGTAGTCCGCAGCCGACGTGTAGTTGTCTGAGGTCAACGGGCTCCCTGCTGACTCGAAGGCGGCAAGGATGTTCTCCTGGGTGTCGAATACCGCTATACGGTAGGTGCCCCGCACAGGCCTGGATCGGTGCGACTGGTCAGACTCCAGTTGGAACTCCCCTTCAACGCTGTGCTTCAGCCCAGCCATGAAACTCCTAGGACGGAGGCTGCTGCTGAACAGCACCTTCGGCGGGTCACCGGTGAGCACGGCCCCGGAGGCCGTGGCGGCTTCCTCAATAATCTGCAATAGCAGCGTGGGCGTTATCGCCGCTCCCGGCTGCGTGACGTTGACGGACAACGCTGTCGACCCTGTCATGCCGAATTGCTGGTCCGTGACAAAGACCTTGACGGCATAGGTTCCCGCCGCGGCATACACGTGCCTGAAAGAGCTTTCTCCTTCCCGTACGTCTACCGTCTCGCTCAACGTGGTGCCGTCGCCAAAGTTCCACTCAATCAGAAAGCGGTTGATGTCCTCTATGAGATCTAGGTTCCCCAGCATCTCGGGAACCTCGTACTCGACGCTGAACACCCGCTCACTGTCCTGCCCAATCTCAGCGCCTGCGGCAGGCTCTATAAACTTAACCGTTATCCGCTCCGCGTCGTTCCAACGGTACGTAATCTGCTTATCATCCGCCGCAATCTCGTTGTTGCGGTCCCTGACCGTGTAGTCCACCAGATATGTTCCAGGAGGCATCAGCGGGAACACATACTTCCCGTCGGGCTCCACCGAGACCTCCACTCCTCTCACCGATAGCGTTGCCGTATAAGGACGGGTGCCGCCGACAACAGTCCCCTTACAGT
>CAVOAJ010000156.1:0-4237 GCA_963693605.1 Dehalococcoidia bacterium
CACGGGGAATATACCATGGGGTATCGAGTGGAGGGCCAAGGCCAAAGTCGGGGGAAATCTCGGACAATTTCCCCTTGCACTCTGGAAAACTATCTGCGGACGTGCAGGCGGCCTGGAAAACCCCGTGCGGCAGGCCGTTACGCCATTCCTGGGCCTGGCCGCCCTCTGCAGCAGGCCGTGGCCTAGTTCAGCCTCAACAGCGCCATGGTATCATCGCCGCGTGGTAGCGCCGAGAGTTATTTTCATGGGAACGCCGGACTTTGCAGTACCTGTACTCCAGGCTGTGCGAGCCCTTGGCTGGCCGGTGGTTGGGGTCTATACCGCGCCGGACCAATTGGCGGGGCGTGGCCGTCAACTCAGGCAGTCTCCCGTAAAGGAATATGCCCTGGCGGAGGGGCTTGCCGTCTACCAACCTGAGCGGTTGCGCGCCGAGACAGACATACAAGAACTCTTGGCTCTGATGCCTGACGTCTTGGTGGTGGCGGCCTATGGCAAGTTGCTCCCGCAACCGGTTCTTGACGCGGCGCCCAAAGGCCCAGTCAACGTGCACCCGTCACTTCTGCCGAAATACCGTGGAGCAGCCCCGGTTGCTGCTGCCGTCCTGGCCGGAGACGCCGTGACAGGGGTGTCTCTGATGGTGCTGGACGCCGGTATGGACACAGGCCCGGTCTTAGCACAGCGAGAAGCGCCCATAGGGCCAACCGATACGACTCCAGAGCTTACGGATCGACTCTTTATTCTAGGGGCAGAATTGCTAAGGGACACGCTGCCTGCGTACATGGATGGGCGCGTTACGCCCGTCCCCCAGGATGAGAGCAAGGTAGTGGTCACCAGCCGACTTAGGAAGGAAGAGGGGGAACTGGACTGGGCAAAGCCCGCGGCAGCATTGGAACGCCAGGTGCGGGCATACCAGCCCTGGCCTGGGAGTTTTACAACATGGCGTGGCCAGCGGCTTGAAATCCTGAGCGCAAGCGTCAGCCAGCGCTCACAGACCGGCTCTGTGGGGCAGGTAGCTACCCTAATAGAAGCGGGTGTGCCGAGCGTTATTACCAGCGACGGCGAATTGGTGCTGATACGGGTGAGGCTGGAAGGACGGCGCGCGATGGACATCGGCGAGTTTCTAAAGGGCCACCCGGACTTTACCGGAGCGCGCCTCCCGTCTTAACAGGCAGACGGGGTGTCCAAAACGACAAGCACCTGGGCCAAGGCTATTCGGAAGGTTCTTCCTCTGAAGAGGG
Source organism: Dehalococcoidia bacterium (assembly GCA_963693605.1). Taxonomy (GTDB): domain Bacteria; phylum Chloroflexota; class Dehalococcoidia; order Lucifugimonadales; family Australimonadaceae; genus JAQBVZ01. The sequence goes on from CAVOAJ010000156.1 coordinate 1,239, forward strand.
CTCTCCCGCAGATTCCTCTGGAGCCTCCGCGGCACCTTCCTCGGTAGCAACTGCACCCTCTCCCGTCTCCACGCCTTCCTTGGCAGCTTCCCCTTCCTCCGCCACAGGTCGCAGGACAATAATCCTGGCTATGACAGTTTCAGGGTCCGTGATCAAGGTCACATTCGAACCCAGCTTAATGTCGCTGGCGTGAATGGCGGCGCCCACCTCACCAAGCACGGACACGTCGACGGTAACGACCGGCGGCAGGTCCATGGGCAGGGCTTCCAGGGATAGGGTGTGATGGTCATGGCTCACAATGGCGCCTTCAGTCCTGGCGCCTGGGGCCTCGCCTTCCAATTCAATAGGTACGTCGGAGATGATGCGAATGGTCCGCGACACCTCCAAGAAATCAACGTGGATAAGGTGGTCCGTCACGGGATGACGTTGGACCTCACGGGCAAAGACAAAGTGCTCATGACCATCAGCGCGCACGGTCAGTGGCACTGAGTGGCCAACGCGAACCAACGTCCGTTGCAGCGTTTGGGTGTCCGCCTGTAGCGTCAGCGACTCAACGCCTTTGCCGTAAACGTGGATGGGGGTGATGGACTGGCGACGTAGCGCGCCAGCCTTCCGGCCTGTGATGGTCCTGAGTTGCGCCTCTAGGACAAAAGCTTCTGTGGTAGTCATGAACCTTCCTGTCGTATTACAAAAGAAGTGGCCTGACTGGGCCAGGCCATCTAAGGAGAGATTGTAGCAAAAGAGACCATCGTGCGCAAAGTAGGGCCGTTGGCAGGCCTCAGTTGGCATACGCTTGCCCTTCTCTTACCGAACTAGCGGGACGCGTCAGGCCGCCTTTTCAAGCGTACCCATTGTGATAGGACCAATAGTCCCAAAAGTATGGCCACCCCCCATTGAGAAACTCCAGGCACCGGGGTGGGAGTCACAGTGGGCATTGGCGTAGGAGTGGGGAGTAAAGCCTCAGGCGTGACGGCGTTAGATGATAAGGAGGAGTCGCTAGTCCCGGCGATATTGGTGGCGGTCACAGAGAACGTGTAGCTGGTGCCGTTGGTCAGCCCTGATACGGTACCTATGAGCGTTGAGCCGCCAACAATGGTCGTTAGCCCGCCGGGGTTAGAGGTCACCGTGTACTGAGTGATAGCGGCGCCGCCGTTAAAGCCCGGCGCGGCCCACGCCACCGATGCCTGGCCGTTGCCTCCCGTGGCTGTCACGTTAGTGGGAGCACCCGGTGGCAGGGCTGCTAATTGGGCGAGCCCGTATCCCCAGGTATTGTTTGGCACTGTCTTCCTCGGAAGGCTGTTGGTCTTCAGGTAGCTTGCTACTTGGGCTGGCGTGAATTCAGGAAACCTGTCCAACACCAACGCTGCCAACCCCGCAACGTGAGGGGCCGCCTGACTGGTGCCAAACCAGTGGCCGGAAGTCACTGAATTCCCATTGTCTGCACCGGTGATATCAGGCTTTGTGCGCCCATCGGTTGTAGGGCCGCGACTGCTGAAAGGTTCAATGGTAGTGGGCGTTGCCCAGTTAGAGGCTCCCACTGCCAACATCCCCGCGCTGGCGCTCTCCGCTGGGGTGCCAACACTGGTGGCGGCCACGGAATAAAGCAAGCCTTGTCCAAAAAATGAATTTAGCTGTACCCAGGAGGGAGCCGAGCCTGCAACGTGGAACGCAGCCAGATGGTAGGTGCCTGTGGATGGGGCGATGTACGTCAGTGATTCATAGGAATTTTGACCAAGGCCGCCAGACTGCGGGCTTGTGCTAAATGCCACAAGAGTCAAGCTGCTGTCGTAGAGTGCTAGGTCGAGGTCAGACGCGGCGTTTCCCCAGTTGCCCTCCCACCGGAGCTGGGCAACTAAAGTGGAGCCAGCAGTGAGTTCGACAGGATTGGTCTCAAGCACGCCGGAGAATTCCAACCAGTTATTGCTATTTGCGTCAGAGTAACTGCCGAACCAATTACTCTGCGCTGAGTTCCCCGCGCTATTCACCCAAACGGCGCCGCCAGTAACTGCTATGTCTACTGCCCCAAGCGCACTGTCGCTGAAAGAGGACGTGCCGTCGCCTGGGCCCTCCCAAACCCAACCCGCGGAGTGGTTAATAACCCGCACACCCTCACTCACCATCCATGATGCGGTGGCCTGCAAGTCAGCCCCTGACTGAGGATTGGCAATGTAGAGGCTTACGCCTGGCGCCACGTCTACCACGGCTTCTGCCACGGCCGCGCCATGCACCGTTACGGTTTCACAGTTACTCAGGGTGGAGGTGAATGTCCCTATAGCCGTGTAACACCGGGCAACGACCGTGGATGGAAGCTCGCCTCCCATAAGGCCGCCGTACCCAATAAACCCAACGTCGATGATGCCCACCTTGATTCCCGCGCCGGTAACCCCCCCGGCATTCCACGTTGGAGAGCCGTGTAAAGCAGCCCCCTCACTCGTTATATCAGCCTGAGGCGGCATAATGGCGCCAATTCGCAGCACGCCAGCCACGCTCTGTAGCGCAACCAAGGCCGACACCGGGACATACGCCTCTATGTAGTCGACACCTGTGTTCGCGACAACGCCGCCGTTCTGGCCAATAAACCCGGCCACGGCAGATACGTTATGAGACATGCGCACGGTGACCGCGACTGAGTCAGATAGAGATGGATGGGTATCTCCGTCTGGCGCTGGATCAGGCTCTGCAGCAGCTACCAGCCGGCTTAGTTCGGAGTCGAGCCGCACATGGAGAGGTTTGGTTGGCCGAGGGATTTCTTCACCTAACTGGATTCCCTAGAAGCCCGTCTTTTGGGAAGAAGCGACCGGCCAAACCCAACACAATGGCTGCTGTGATGAAGAGGGCTATGGATAGCGCCAAGATGAATCTGACCATGAAGACCCTATACTAGCCCAACCTCACTAGCTCTCGCGTCATCTTTGTGAGAAGTCCTGGTTGTTTAACGGTCACCGGAGCTAGCGCTCCCTATTGTCAACCAAGCCAATCGACTTAATTGCTTTTAGCTA
>CAVOAJ010000157.1:0-4235 GCA_963693605.1 Dehalococcoidia bacterium
CCTCATCATTGTCCGCAATGAGGGGATCAGTGAAGACCTCAAAGAGATGCGGGCGCTGATGGGCAACCGACAGAAGCAGGCTTACCAGGCATACGTCAAGGGACGTGACCGGATAATGGCCGACCCCAACCTCCGGCAGAAGTTCATGCTCAAGGGCCGCCTGGACACGCTCACCATCCCCGCCATCTACCTCTACGGCGTGGAGGACGTGCTCATTCCGGTGACCGCTGGCTATGAGCAGGAAGAGTACCTGCCCAACATCAAGTTCTACTACCCGGAGAAGACCGGGCATCAGGGTCAGACAGACACTCCAGAGCTGCACAATGAGGTGTTTGCTGAGTTCTTCAAGAACGGCAAGCTCTCACCTGACCTGGAAAAGCGGGCTGGCGTCTCCACAAGGACCAAGACCGCTGCCGGATAGAGCATTCTGAAATGTAAGCAAAAGGCCCCCTTCTGTGAAGGGGGCCTTTTCTAATAGACGGGAACGAGTTCAGGAGGCCAGAAAGCCGCCGCCGCTACCCTGCTCACGGGCCGCCCACTTGCCTGCCTCCACTGCCGTGAGGAAGTCTGACACTGCCCTGTTGAACAGGTCTGGTTCCTCCAAGTTGACCGCGTGGCCACTCTGGGGGATCACCACCAGCCCGGAGCTTGAAATGCAGCGCTTCATGAATATGCCGGGCTCCAGACACGGGTCATCCTCATCACCCACAATAATCAACGTGGGCACCGTAAGGGCGCGCATTTCCTTTTCGAAAGTGAGTATCGGTTGCCTCTCAGCCTGGACGCCACGGAAGGTCAACGCGGAGCCTTGCGCCGAGTGAGCAAAGAAGAGGTCTGCAAACTCTTGCCAGCCTGTGTAGTCCTTCCGCATGAGTTGCACACGGGTGGTTCCCTTCACATAGTCTTCAAGGCCGCGCATGCCGTCTCTGTCCAATATGTCCGCGTAGCCGTTGGCCTGCTCTTTGAAGCGTGCGGGGTCTGTTGCGCCCGTGCCTGCGCCGGCCACAATCAGCGATGCCGCCATCTCAGGGTGTCGCAGCCCAAAGATCAGAGTGGTGGAGCCGCCCATGGACAGTCCACCAATGTGCGCCTTCTCAATGTTGAGCCCTTTCATAAGCTGGTAGAGGTCTTCCACTGCCTGGTCCTGGGAATAAGCAGCTACGTCCTCTGGCACGCCTGAAGGCGAGTACCCACGGGCGTTGTACGTGATAACACGGTAGCGACGGGAGAAATAGTGCACCTGCTGCTTCCAACTCTCCGCGCTGCCCGCAAACTCGTGAGCCCATATCAAGGGGAAACCGCTGCCAGACTCCCAATATTCAATGTTGACGCCGTTCACGGAGACATGGGGCATCATGCACCTCTCTAACTATGGAATGTACGAGACAGTGGAGCGACGCCTACAGGGCCGTTATCGCGGATTCCAGGGTATCCCAGTCCAGGCACTCCATCAGCACGTCAGCAAAGCGCTCCGCTTTGGCGGGATGGTGGACGTTCACGTGGTCTTGGAGGGACTCCAACGCCTCTGCCGTGGTGATTGTATCCGTATCCACTGCCAGCAGAGGCACCTCTTCATCCTGCGCCCGCTGGTAGACATACTGGGCAGGCTCAGCACCGCCGGTCAACACAATACAGGCCGAGGTGCAACTGAGGGCGGCCATGGCAATGTCAGGCCGGTTGGCGCGGACAATGACAGCCTGGTTGGGGAAGCGGTTAAAGTAGTTCACGCCCCACTCCAGAATGAGGCCACCTATCAGGAAGTGTTCAATGAGTACGTCGTCATAAGGGGAGACGTAGAACTTGCCTCCCAAGTGCTCCGCTACCTGAGCGAGTGAGGGCGCCAACAGCCTTCGTTCTTCAGGGACGGTCCCTATCACGGATACGCCAGCGGCCTGAAGTGATGGCACGAGGCTCTCATGTGCGTCATGGCCTGCGTATCGTGTGCGACGATTCACCACCACGCCTCGCAACTCGTCTCCAAAGGTTTCCCGCCACGCGCTAGCAATCTCGGCTCCGTCTGAACGACTGTAAGGCAGCACACCCAGCACCACTGCGCCCAAGCGCTGCGCCAGTTGGGCTGAGGCAGCAACTTTGCCGCCATCAGCATCCGTACGTGGCAGGCCGTCCACAACTACAACATCAACACCAGAAGCCAGCGCCTCAATCTCTTTGGCAATCGCGTCCATCTGACCAGGCGTGAGTTGACCGTCACTCGCCATCACCGGGGCCGCGTCAGTCGCCACGCCCGTGATTTGCGCAAACAACGCTGTGGTGCCTGTGGGGTCGCCATTAAGAAAAACTGGCTTCACCAGGGCCACTGACTTGCCTGCACGACGCCATGCGACAGCTAACGCCGCTGACACCGCGGTGGCCCCGGTACCCGGCTGCTGGCCTGCAATGTATAGCACTGTCATAGCTGGACTTTCACTGGTCTTCTCAAGAGATGCATCAGGAACCGATGGCGGGGCCAGTATATACCAGCCAGCTTGCCCGCAGAAATGGCAGGCGGCCTTTATTCACAACGTTCGTGCACCAAGGGACTGCTGTAGTAGTCCCTTTAGACGGTGGAACCAAACAAGGAGCGTCCTATGCTACAGGGGGAAGTTGGGACTGCTGGCTACGAATGCGTGACGATATGAAACGCTGGCTACAACGACATACCCTCCAAGGCCAACGTGGCGGGGTCCTGCTGGAAGCGCTGATTGCCGTAACTCTGCTGAGCACCGTGCTCACCATGGCAGTGCAGAGCTCCGCCACGGGAAGCAGGGCCGTAAGCACTGTCCATGAGTTGAACACGGCCCAAAACATTGCCCGCTCCCAGTTGGAATACGCGCTCAATGAGGTCTATTGGGCGCCTCCTTACGGCTTGTCTCCGGCCTTGCGACCGGAACCAGACTGGTGACAATTTTTCACTGTCCGGTTGCTCGATACGGAGCTAATGCGGGCCAGGAGGTAGGCGTCCAGGGTTTGCGATATTCAATTTTCAGTCCCAGCAGAGAAGCGGTGCGCTTACATGCGTGCCGCTCAGCCAGTCTGCCCATTGGCCGGAAAACGCGGCATCCACACATCACAAAGGCAGGTAGCCTGAGAGATGGACGTATGCACCCGGGACCTGCATGTGAAATGGATAGACCGGGCCCGTTGTCATTCATCACCACATTCAACCGGATGCTCAGCCTGAAGCGGATACGTTGTCCTCTGACCAATACCAAACTGCGGCCAGGACTCTTACAACGTGTTTAAGTGATTCATTTATGTTTTGGTTTCTTCAAATGTTCTCCTTAGTACTATTCCACTGCGCCCCTCGGCGCAGGGTTTACGAGCGCCTTCCCTCTTCCTGCGATATCGAAAGTATGCGTCTTATGTGGGGGAAGTATGGAAAAATGGCGTGGGAAACATGTGATTCCGCCGTGAATTACGTATGCACGGTGTATGAATCAGTTGAAGGTTACGCTGAAAGCGGCAGGTTTGTTTACAGCCATTCGCCCAAGGGGCTGAATGGGGACGTAATTTGGCTCAACAGCTAGTGTAAAGAGGACGTGAGGGGCTCAGGCAAATGGAGGGTGAGTGGTCGTTAGCTCAGCACAGGCGCTGTGGGACGTTCATAGCGGTAGCCAATGCCCCGCACGGTGACGATACGCTCTGGGGTAAGGGGGTCTTTTTCCACTTTGCGGCGGAGGCGGCCCACGTGCCACGTAACCGCGTCCGGTGCGTCATATTCCGGCCCCCAGACCGTAGTGAGCAGCTGATCATATGAAAGGGCCACCCCTGCATTTTTGACCAGGGTGGTCAGTATACGGAACTCAATGCTGGTCAACTGGGCAGGCTCTCCGTCAACAAAGACCTCATGGCGCTGAAAGTCTATGGTTATGGTGCCGTCCGTGTAGCGAGTCTCAGTCCGCGTGTTCTGGCCCACCTCCGCCCTGCGCAACGCAGCGCCCACCCTGGCCATGATCTCCTTGCCGCCTACGGGCTTGACCACATAGTCATCAGCGCCAGCGTTGAGGCCATCAATCTTGTCCTGTTCCTGGCCCTTGGCGCTCAGCACCAGAACGGGCACGTCTGACACCTCTCGGATGCGCCGGATTAGCTCAACCCCATCCATCTTTGGCATGAGGATGTCAACAATGACAAGGTCCGGCTGATGGCGGAAGAATTCACGCAGGCCCTCCTGACCGTCATAGGCAGGAAAGCCTATGTAACCGGTCCGCTCAAGCCAATCAACAATCAGATTG
>CAVOAJ010000158.1:0-4232 GCA_963693605.1 Dehalococcoidia bacterium
ATGGCTGAGATGATGATGTGCTGGCCGTGAGGTCTCTGGGCCAGGGCAGCGCCCATGAGCGCTGCGTTGTCAGACTCAGTGCCACCGCTGGTGAAGATGACCTCGCCGGGGCGGGCGCCAATGACCTTCGCCACGCGCTCGCGGGCCTCGTCCACGGCCTTACGGCCCTCTTGGCCAAGGGTGTACATGCTGGAGGGGTTGCCGTAGGCACCAGAGAAAAAGGGCTGCATGGCATCCAGCACGCGAGTGTCCACAGGTGTGGTGGCGGCGTGGTCCATGTAAATCATGTGTTGAGGTCGTGTCTGCATAGAAAGCCCTTGGCAGTAAATCTACTGACCTATCTTACCATTGGGCCAGCTTGGGCATGGGCCGGGTAGGGACTTAGACCACGAGGTCAGAGCGGATACGCACAATCTGGAGCAAGCTCTCCCGCGTGACCAGGCCAACTATGCGGCCATCATCCATCACCGGCACCTGGTTGACGCCCTTCTCCAGCATGAGCATGAGAACGTTCACAGCCTCATCGGTGGATTTGGCGGTGAGCACCTGCTGCGCGGGCACCATGACGTCTGCCACCGTACGCTCTTGCCACTGCTCTCTTGGCACCTCACTCACCGAGCCAAAGGTCACCAGCCCAGTCGTGCCGTCATCCTGTGGGACGCTGAAGCAGCGACTGCCAGTGGGCAGCATGTATCCAGTTACCAGGAGGTCCAACGTCACGTATGGCTGGACGGCCGCACAGGGAGGGACCATGGCATCACGCGCGGTTATCCCTTCAAGGGCATCCTTGAGCTGGTACTGCTTGTAGCTTGATCGGGCGGCGTTTTCCAGGAACCAGCCGATGAGCACAAGCCAGAGACCACCCAGGTCTCCTGTCGCGAAGAGTTGAATGGAGCCTGCCACGATGAGCAGGAACCCAAACAGCCGCCCTGTGGTGGAGGCGACTTTTGTGGCTGTGCCGTAGTTGTTGGTGAGGCCCCATACCAGGGCGCGGAAGACTCTGCCGCCGTCCATGGGGAAGCCCGGCAACATGTTGAAGATGGCTAGCGACAGGTTGATGAGGCCCAGCCACCAAGCGGCGGCGGCCACATGCTCAAACGTTGGCCCCACTATGAAGTAGATGGCGTAGAAGGCCGCAGAGAGCGCCAGGCTCATGAGCGGGCCGACGATGGCGATGGAGGCCTCGACGCCAGGGCGGGAGGCTTCACGCGTGATCTGGGCTACGCCGCCAAAGATGAACAAGGTGATGGACTTCACAGGGATGCCCTTGCGCATGGCCACGACACTATGGGCAAGCTCATGGACGAGGACGGAGGTGAAGAACAACAGGCTGGTGATGACGGCGACCACGATGCGTTCGAAAAGGCTCCACTCTGGGTAAGCGGCCTCTCCTCCAAAGAAAAAGACGAGGTTTACGGTGACCAGCAGAAATACGGCGAACCACGTGTAGTGGATGCCCACCGGGATACCGAAGATGGAACCAATGCGAATGCTGCCGTCCATGCCTACCTAGGGGAAGAAGTGTATCTCTACCAGCTTATACGCTAGTGATGTTAGTTGGGTAGCTGCGCTACCAGCCGAGCGTCCCGTTCAACAGGCGCTGGTAGAGGGCTCGCGTTAAGAACGCTTTGCGGTGGACTTGGGCTGAGTAGTAGCGGGCCTTGATACGCTTGCCAGCCTGGGGCCGTCGCGGGTCGTGGCTTTTCGAAGCGATGGAGAAGGTCCACCAGTTCCCTGCATACGTTGCCAGGGCCTGGGTGTAGCAGTCCACAATAGGGAAAATGTCTCGCAGCCGCTGCTGTACGTCCTGCACAATGGAAGAGTGAAACAGAAGCGATTCTGTCTGTGCCACCAGTATTCCACCAGGTTTGAGGGCCCCGTACGCCGCCTGGTAGAAGGATGAAGCGAACAACCCTTCCGCTGGCCCCACGGGGTCTGTGGAGTCAATAATGATGATGTCGTAGGTAGGGGCGGCCTCTTCAACGAGCTTGACGCCGTCTGTGTGGACGACGTTGGCTTTCGGGTGAGAGAAGCCAACGTTCAGGGTGGGAAAGAACCGCTTTGAGACCTCAACCACTCGCTCGTCTATCTCAGCCATGGTCACACGCTCTACGCTGCTGTGCTTCAGGGCTTCACGCAGGCTGCCGCCGTCGCCGCCGCCAATGATGAGCACTTCCTTTGGGTCAGGGTGCGCGTGCATTGCGGGGTGCACCAGCATCTCGTGGTAGAAGAACTCATCCCACTCCGTAAGCTGCACCACGCCGTCCAGAGTCAGTATCTTGCCGAAGCGCGGATGCTCCAGCACTGAAATCGCCTGGAAGGGCGAGCGTTCTTCATGGAGAAGAGTTACACCTGGGTAGCTGTAAACGATGGGTGCAAAGGGGTCGTGCTCACGGAACTCAGTGAGACCCATTGGTTGAACCTATGACAACCTGAGGGATGGGAGCGCCGTTGAACTGAGAGGCGTAGGCGGTGGTGTAAGCGCCAGCGGGGTAAATGAGGACGCGCTCACCAACTTCAGGCTCAGGCAATTCAATGCCCTTTGCAATGACATCCATACTGTCGCAAGACGGCCCCGTAATGGTCCAAGGCTTGGTGGCGCCGGTAGCCGTCATTGGCAAAAAGGTGTACTGAATGCCACCGCTTGCTTCCATGAGTCCGTTGAACACGCCGCAGTCCAGATAGAGCCACGCATCACCGTTGCGGGTGGCCTTGCCAATGACAGTGGTCACCATCACTCCAGCGTCGGCCACCAGGCCACGGCCTGGTTCCACCTGAAGCTCAACGGTGGAAGGGAACATCTCATCCACCTGTCTGAAGATGGATGCAAAGGTATCTGGGAGTGAGGGGATGGCCTGGCTGTGGTGGGCGGGAAAGCCGCCTCCTAAATTCAGGACGCTGAGAGACAGGCCCCGGTCTTCACACCGCCCCCAGAGTAGGGCGGTCTGTTCCAGCGCCTTCCGCCATCCGTCTATGTCAAAGCACTGAGAGCCAACATGGAATGTAATGCCCGCTGGCGACAGCCCCAGGCTTCCTGCGTAGTCCAACAACTCTATGGCTTCGTCCGAGTCGACGCCGTACTTATCGGCCAGGGGCCATGCGCTGGAGGAGTTGTCGACTGTCAGTCTGACGATTGCCTCGCTGCCAGGGGCCAGCTTGGCCAGCTTCTCCGCCTCCGTTGTGGAGTCGAAGACAAACCGCCGGACTCCGGACTCGTGCATGGCAGTGATGAAGCTGGGTGCCTTCACCGGATTGCTGGAGATGGTCTGCTCAGTGCTGGCGCCAAGGCTCTGGGCGATCCGTAGCTCTGCCTCAGAGGCTACCTCAAAGCCAATACCCGCCTCGTGCAAGAGTCGCATCACTGCGGGGTCTGCGTTGGCTTTGACGGCATAAAATACGCCGCACCGGCCAGCTTGCTCCTTGAACAAGAACGCTTGCTCTCGCAATAAATCTTGATCCATGAGGAGGAAGGGCGTGTCTACGCCCTGGTACTGAGCGGCTAATTGGGTAAAACGATCCATCCGAGACCTTTCAAAGTACCGTATAACCGGTGCAAGGCACCTGGCGTTTGTGGTCATAAAATACGTCCGCCCCACAACAAGGCGGACAACGTATTTAGGATAGCATCGCTAGTTTGGAGGCACAACCGGAGAGAGCCCCTCGCTATGCTATACTCGGCGCGCGGTACACGATGGAGGTATGACTGGTGAAAGCAGAGATAATTGCGATAGGCACTGAGTTGCTTATGGGCGAGACGGCAGATACCAATTCAGGTTGGATTGCGACGCATATGCCGGAGCTTGGCATAGAACTTCAGTGGGTGACCACCGTGGGTGATGACATGCCACGGTTGACGGAGGCCATTGAGCGGGCGTGGCGTCGCTCAGACTTCGTGGTGACCATGGGCGGCCTTGGCCCCACCTCTGATGATATGACCCGTGACGCAATTGCCAAGGTGATGAACGAGACGCTCACCCTTGACGGAGGCCTACTGAAGTGGCTTGAGGAGACCTTTCAGCGACGTGGGCAGCCCATGCCCATCCACAACCAGCAGCAAGCGGGCATTATCCCGTCAGCGGTCTCCATGCCCAACCCCATGGGCACAGCACCCGGCTGGTGGATTCAGAAGGACGGCAAGGTGCTTATCACGCTGCCAGGACCTCCCCGGGAGCTTATGGAGATGTGGAACAGTGAGGTGATAGAGCGCATGAGGCCGCTGATTACGGGGACCA
>CAVOAJ010000159.1:0-4229 GCA_963693605.1 Dehalococcoidia bacterium
CAGCTTGGCAACCTTGCTCTGTGGGTTGCTGATGTCTCCAAAGACAATAGCGTCAGTGGGGCAGGCCTGCGCACACGCGGGCTGAAAGGCCCCATCAGGGACTCGCTCCGACTGGGCGCGAGTGGCGCGGCGTATGCGCTGTACACAGAAGCTGCACTTTTCCATGATGCCACGGTGACGGACAGTCACGTCTGGGTTGAGCTGGTTCTTCAGCTCATCCGGCCATTCTGGGTCCTTGTAGTTGAAGTTACGAGCGTGGTAAGGACAGCCGTTGGCACAGTACCGAGTGCCTACACAGCGATTGTAGACCTGGACATTCATGCCGCTGTTGTTGTGGTACGTCGCGTAAACGGGACATACCGGCTCGCACGGGGCATTCTCACAGTGCTGACAGAGCACAGGGATGAACCGAGCCTTCACATTAGGGAACTCACCCTCCCAGTAGCGTTCAATCCGGATCCACTCAATGGCCCGGTGCTGTTGGAAGGATGTTTCATCATTGATAGGTACGTTGTTTTCAGACTGACACGCCACCACACACGCTTGGCAACCAGTGCAGCGGTCTATGTCCACTACCATGGACCACTTGTAATCCGGCCTGTTTGGTACCTGTTTGACTGTTGCCATACTACTCAGGCCTCGTTATATGGATAATCTTGTCGTCAGGAAGCTCGTAAGCTGGGACATTTCCTTCGTACTTGGAAGTACTCACCCGCTTGGTAGTCTTGGCCAGGCGTGCTCTGTTGGCTGCCCAAGCCAAGGCGCCAGTCTCTTTTTCCTCTAACGTGCCAACAAGTTGGAACGCATTGGCGCCACGGTTGGCTGCATACCTGCTGGACTGAGAGTGGCCCTGACCGAAAGGCACCGCCACAACATTGTGAGGAGTGGCCGGGTTCTCATAGACAATGGCTTCAATGGTCTCACCCGTGCCGGATTCTACGACCACCACGTCATCATTACGAATGCCCATCTCTTTGGCCACTCTGGGATTCACTTCCACCCACGTCTGCCACGCTACTGTGGTCATAGGGTCAGGGGTGGCCTGCAACCATGGTAGGTGGGCATGCTGTCCTGCCCCAAGTGACTGCGACTCAAAGGGCACCAGATAGAACGGGTAGTCCTTCACGTCTCCCTTGAGCTCAGGGGCCTCAGGGGCGGCTGGTAATTGTGGCGGCCTTGCGGGGCCGGAAATAACAGGATTCTTGTCATCCCACCAACCACCGCGCTGGAGGGCTACGTGCCAGAACTCATCAAAGGTGCCGCCGCTTACGGAGCCCCTATCTGCTGCGTGGATGCCACGCATATAGCTTTGCACAGCTTCCCGCATGTTCTCCCAGGGTACGTCACCCTCAAGGCCCAACTCCTTAGCCGTAGCCAAGAGAACATCACCAAAAGCCATAGTGTTGGAGAAGGGGTTGGTCACTGGCTGCTGGAGCCCAATGGTGGCGTAGCCCGGTCCGGGGTCAGGAGTGTCACTGCCCCACTCTTCCAGAGGTGTGTGACCCGGCAGGATGAGATCCGCTATGGCCGTCGTCTCGTCAGCGAAACTGGAGAAGCTGACAATGGAGTCGACGTTGCGGAGAGCGTCCTCTGCCTTTAGGCTGCCAGGCAGCCCATACATAAGGTTGGCGTCACGCACTAAGAGAACACTGATTTCACCTGCGCGCATCCGGTCAACGGTGGCGCTCCAAGTGCGAAGCGGGGCGGCAGGTATCTGTGTCACGAAGCGGGACGGGTTGAATATCAGCCCGCCAGACTGGTGCACACTATCTACCAAGAAGTTCAAGGAATAGATGGCCTTCATGTTGAAGAGGCCGTTGGTGTGGGCTGCTGCGCCACCGCCACCAATGGCCAGGGCAGGGCGGTTCTCAGGAGCCGCAAAAGCCAGAGCAAGCTCCTCAATGCGCTCAGCACCGTGGTCGCCAGGGATGCCAATCTCAGCAGCGACCTTTGAAGGCTCATAGCGGTCTAGTGCTGCCGCGCCCCTGCCACCCGTTAAGGCGGCGGCTGCGTCGGCGTTTCCAAGACCATTCTTAATGATGACGTACGCCATACTCATGGCCAGCAGCCCCTCAGAGCCTGGGTTCACATAGACCCATTCGTCAGCGCTGGCGGCCGTCGTGGACATCCGGGGCTCCACATGGACAAAGTGCCCACGCCGCCCATTCCTCTTCTCACCCTGGCGGAACTCGCCATAGCCGCGCATGAAGTGAGTGGGGGCTATCCAGGTACCCAGGAAGTCTGCACTAAAGTTCAATAGGTAGTTGGTCTTGGCCAGGTCAAAGTCAGGCAGCGCCTCTTGGTTAAAGAGATCAACCATGGTCTTCCGGAGCACCGTGTTGTCCAGAGGGTCAAACCCCAGGTGCTCAGCGCCGTATGCTGCAGCAAAGCGTGAAGTTACGGCGGCCAATTGTCCACGGAAGGGAGCAGTGGCCATTAAGACGGAAGCGGGGTCCGCATCCTTTAGGATTTCTACCAGATGGGCCATGGCCTCAGGCCAGGTTATCGACCGCAGCGTGCCGCCCTTCTGGTCCCTGATGAACGGGCCAGTGATGCGGTCAGGGTGGTACAGCGCTTGCAGCAGGGCTTCACTACGGATGCCATGCTTCCCTGTGTTTAACGGAAAGTCAGGGTTGCCTTCAACCTTCTTGGCTCGGCCTTCCATGACCCTGACCAGCAATCCTTCACTGGAGGCGCCATCCTGGAAAGTAGTTGCGTAGAAATTGTCGCGCCCCGTGACCAGGTCCTCCGGCATCCGCAGAGGGCTTTGAACCCTGATCTCCGCTTCAGGCACGGTACACCCGGCAAATACCACGGCCCCGACACCAGTGGCGCCGGACCATTTAAGAAATTGTCTTCGAGTAAGACCCATGCCCTAATATCCTCTTAGTAGTGACACGTCGCACAGTCAGTGGGCGCGTTGTTTTGTCTGTGGCAGTCCACGCATTGGTTCATCTTCAGGTCTTGGACCTGCTTCACCTTCACCATGCCCCCCACATCGCCGTGACATGTGGCGCAGTCAAACCCTGCCTGAATGTGCGGTGAGTGGACAAATTGCACATGGTCAGGCATCCGATGCACTCGTACCCAGTCGATAGGCGCGGGCCCGTCGCCGGTATCAGGGTTTCCATAGAAAGCATTTCGTATCTTTGCAATTTCCGGGCTCTCAGTGCCGGGAACCTTGTTGCCGTTGGCGTCAAAGCTCGAACCGTCTATGCGACCAAGGTCGTGGCAGAACAGGCACTGCTGAACGGCTGGAATGCCAGCCGCTTCTTCTGTGCTGACTGTTCGGTGACAGAACTGACAGTCCAGTCCTGCGTCTTGGACATGGACTGTGTGAGGAAAGGCTATTGGCTGTGTGGGGCCTTCACCAAGATTAAGTACGGAAAAACCGAGCACGGTGGGCGGAGTGCCCCACCAGGTTTTGAAAAGAAAGATAGCTGCCACGACGAAGACCACGGTGATGGCCAGTCCTATGAGTGGGGCGCCGACTTTCAACACTGTGCTCGTGTCCTCTTAAGAATACTGCGCTATGCAATCAAGCAAGTTTCCTGGCCCAGAGGGAGCCAATGCTTGCTTCAGACCGTTGTGTCTAAATCCACCAGCGCCCGTAAACGCCGTTTACCAACTCTATCCAAGAAATTCCAACCACGAGTACCACAATAACCAGAACAAATGATATAGCGGCCGTTCCATAAAATACCGGCCTGAGCTTCAGTATTCTTGGGTCCTTGATGTCACCGCTCTCTGCCAATGACGGGATGAGCCCATGGGCTACCAGCATACTGCCGGCCAATCCAAGAACAGGCAACGGCAAAAGCCACAGCATGATAAGGAACCACCTGATATCCGCCCATGCGGCACTGGTGATAAATACCGGGTCTTCCGTAACTCACCGCCTACTGTGTGATGCTGGAGAGTCTACTGTGTCCACGCCCTTTTGCGCACCCCGCCAACTGCATGTTGGCCTGAGTCTCGCGCATCGGGCCTAGAAACGAGAGACGAATGTCCCTATCAAGCTACGAAACATTATCGTACTGCTGTAAACGGTGTCAACACCTTGCGCTGACGGAAATCGGCGTAGTTGGTTGGGTCATTATGCTTGTACCGGACGCTGGAACTCAGGGCCGGTTGAGTGGCGTACTTCCGTGCGGGTTCTTGAGTTTTTCCATTCACCGGTTACAATACCCCAGAACAGCGGCGCGCTGCTTTATTTGAGAGGTGTGAGC
>CAVOAJ010000160.1:0-4215 GCA_963693605.1 Dehalococcoidia bacterium
AGCCTGGTGCTGACGGGCGTGTTCACCATAGCTACCACCATAGCGGGGAGCGCAGTCTGGGCAGCAGCGCTAGTCATCCTTGTTGTTGGCGCTACCTTTGGCATCCTGCGTGCGGTCTATCCGGCAATTGCCGCAGGCAACAGCCTCCCTGAACAACGGGGAGTCGCAATGTCAGTCGCGGCGCTCTATTGGGCATTGGGGCAGCTATTCGTACCCCTTATCTTCGGCTTCATTGCTGAATATTTAGGGGCTTCTGAGGCATTGTGGATTGGTGGGGGGCTGCTCATTGGGCTGGGCATCGCATCGCCAGTGCTATACAACTGGCTGCTTGCGCCGTCCATTAACGCTTCCAAAGCAGCGGACGCAGCCTCGTCACCCTAGCCACTCCTGACAAACCCTCGTTGACTGCCAAGCTTTGCGCGCTAGAATGGCGGCTGCGGAGGACGCATGCTGACCAAGGTAAACACCTGCGCGGTCATTGGGTTGGACGGCGCAATTGTTGAAGTTGAAGTGGACACAGCCGCGGGACTGCCAGCCTTCACGGTGGTGGGCCTGCCGGACACCGCTGTACAGGAATCCCGCGAGCGCGTCCGTGCCGCCATACGTAACTCCGGTGGCGAGTTCCCCATGCGGCGCATCACGGCCAACCTGGCCCCGGCTGACCTCAAGAAGGAAGGCCCTTCCTACGACCTCCCAATCGCTATCGGCATCCTAGGCAGCAGCGGGCAGGTCCCGCCTGACCTCACCGGCATGGCACTGTTAGGTGAGCTGTCGCTGGAAGGACATTTGCGCCACACCGACGGCGTGCTGCCCATGGTCTCAGTGGCCCGTGACCACGGCCTGATGACGGTCATGGTGCCGGAGGTGGACGCACCGGAAGCAAGCCTGGTGGAAGGCGTGACGATATTACCCGCAGCATCCCTCAGTCAACTTGTGGCGCACCTACGGGGAGAGGTGTAAATTGCACCCTTTCAGGCATCCCCGCAGTTGCCTTTTACAGACCTTCCGATCGAGGGCTCAGACCTGTCCTCAATCCGGGGACAGGAGCACGCCAAACGCGCATTGGAGGTGGCCGCCGCTGGCGCGCATAACGTACTTATGACAGGCCCGCCAGGAAGCGGCAAGACGCTATTGGCTCGTGCGCTGCGCTCCATTCTGCCTCCGATGACGCCGGAAGAGTCACTGGAGACCACCAAGATTTACAGCATCAGCGGGCTGCTGCCGTCGGACACGCCAGTCCTAGCCAGTCGGCCCTACCGCTCACCGCACCACACCATCTCTCACGCGGGCCTTGTTGGCGGCGGCAGGATACCGCGCCCTGGGGAGATTTCCCTCAGTCACCGTGGAGTGCTCTTCCTGGATGAGCTTCCGGAGTTCGGCCACCAGGTGCTGGAAACCCTCAGGCAGCCCATAGAGGACAAGGTGGTGACCATCAGTCGCGCCAGCGGCTCCATCACCTATCCGGCAAATTTCATGCTGATTGGGGCCATGAACCCCTGTGTTTGTGGCAATCTGGGCAACCCTCGCAAGGCTTGCTCCTGCACACCAAGCATGGTGTCACGCTACCGCAAGCGCATATCCGGTCCCCTGCTGGATAGAATCGATATCTTTGTCGACGTGCCGCAGGTGGACTACGAGAAGCTTGCGGGCGATGTGACGGGTGAGCCGTCGACAACTGTTCGTGAGCGTGTGAACGAGGCGCGGAGCGTCCAGCGCCGTCGGTTTAGCGGCACGTCCTTCCAGGCCAACGCTGACATGGGTCCGTCTGAGGTATGGAAGTTCTGCACCATGGAAGAGGCCGCCCACGGCCTGGCCAAGGCAGCCATGGAGAAGATGAACCTCTCCGCGCGGGCCTTCCACCGGACTCTAAAGATAGCTCGGACAATCGCTGACCTGGCTGGGGCCGAGGAGATTGGCGTGGCGCATCTGGCGGAGGCCATCCAGTACCGTCAGCGGTCGGTGGACTAGGACCTCCCGGACACTGCGGTGCAGGAATCACGTGAGCTCGTCCGTGCCGCCTGACCTCACCAGCATGACGCTCCTAGGCGAGCTGTCGCTGGAGGGGCGTGCTCCACACCGCCGTGAGTGCTGCATTAAGTTCTGCTATGTTGAACTTTTATCAAAGTGCAAAGTTGCGACCGATCAATGTCCCCAGCGGCTGGAGTGGTTGAAGAGGAATCAGGTCGACGTCCATCAATCCAGCAACTACCAGCGGCAGTTCTTCAACGACGCGGCGCGCTTCGTCTTCATCCGTGCATTCCAGCATGAAAACCACACCGGGACGATTCACCTGAAATCAAAAGTTTCGAATTTTCCCGTCCAGATAGGCTTCCAACGTGTGCTTGACTTCATCAGCTCCATGTGTGCCAATTTTATCAGGCGTTACGCCTTCTTTTAACTTACTTATGGCTAATATTTGCATTTTTTACCTCTTCCGTTGCTTGCATTTAAGTACTTGATTGCGAATAATTTGGTCTTTGACTAATTAAGTTCTGCTTTGACAATGTTTTAAAGCATGCTATTTGCTATATTCTGTATACGCACGTCCTAAAATTTTCCCAAAGATATTGATGATCATTCAAATTCGCATTAATGACGGTGCATTACATTAGGAAGCGCGCTGTCACGGTTCAGGTCTAGCCCGCCTGCACCACTTCCTCGTATGAAGGCTCAGGCATGCCGTCCTTCCAGGTGGGGTCACGCAGTTCAAGCCTGTTGCCGCTGGGGTCCAGGAAATAGAGTTCTCGTCCGGTGAAGAAGCCTCGCTTACGGTAGTAAAGAGCCAGTATGCGGACGTTCTTTTCCTGGAAAGCCTTGCACGCCTGCTCCAAGGTTTCCGGTGTCACCGTGAAGGAGTGATGGGCTGGAGCGTTCTGGGCCTCCACGCTCTCAACCGGCTGATCGCGCTGGCAAATCAGAATCCTGTGCTCCCCAACGCTGAAACATGCCATGCCGGAATCGGCAAGCCTTCCCAGCGACTCAAGCCCCAGTAAGTCTCCGTAGAACTCCTCAGATTCTTCCAAATTGTTCACTGGGATGGACCAGTGCGTGACACCTTCTATGCTCAGCAGTCCCATGACAGCCTCTTTAATAGCGCCCTAGCTCGTAGGTGCTTCACTTTCCATCACCGACAAGCCTTCATTTTCGTTGCGGGGCGATTTTACTCCAGCGGACAGGAAAATAGGCGTATACTGCGGCCACTCCTTCCTCCATTGAGGTTCCATGCTTGGTCTTGGTATAGGTTACGCCATCCTCGCGGCTGCGGGGTTTGGTTTCAATGCAGCGTCCATACGCAGAGGCGTACTGTCGGCATCGTCAAGCCAAGGGCTCTACTACACCGTGCTCCTGGCGCTTCCCCTCTTCTTTCTGGCAGCGCTGATCAGCGGCCAGCTTTTTGAGTACGATTCGTTCTCCACCAGAGACATCGTTGTCCTCAACATTGCTGGCGTGATACACATTTTCATTGGCCGTTACTGCAACATCCGGGCTATAGATGCCATAGGCGCTAACCGCGCCGGTCCCCTGGTGGGCATGTCCACTCTGGTATCAGTCATCGTGGCGGTCTTGTTTCTCAGTGAGGAGATGACCTGGGTTAAGGTTGGTGGCATCCTGCTGATGATGGTAGGGCCCATGCTGGTGGTCCGCGGCAATCGTAAAAAGGACCGCGCCAAACGCAATGCCCCAGCCGCTGTTACACCACTGACATCCGCAACGGAGACCACCAGCCCCAGCACTCTCACCACCACAGTTGCCGGCAAACAATTGCCAGCCATGCCGGTTGTCCGCATGCGTGAGGGCTATTTCTGGGGCGTGCTGGCTGCCGCCGCATGGGGCGTGGGCCCCGTACTGATGCGTTCAGGCATGGGTGACTCAGGGTTGGGCATTTTGGGCGGTATGACGGCATACTTCGCACCGTCAGCACTTCTGCTATTGGGGTTTTTCATCCCCGGCGTGTTCCGCCAGACCATGAGCATAGACCCATCAGCCCAGAAGTGGTTCCTGTTGAGCACAGCCAACTCCTTCACAGCCAACGTCTTCCGGTTCATGGCCCTCAGCCTTGCCCCTGTGAGCGTAGTCATACCACTGGTGCGCACAGGCGTCATTTTTGCCATCTTCTTCAATCTAGCGGTCAACCGGCGGACGGAAAGCTTTGACCCAATGGTGATTGTAGGCATCTTGGTGTCGGTAACAGGCGCCATCGTCCTCGTTGCGTGA
>CAVOAJ010000161.1:0-4179 GCA_963693605.1 Dehalococcoidia bacterium
GGGTGAGTGGTTCCGCCTGGTTCTCCTAGTCATATTCCTGCTCCTTTGTTGTTACGGGCAACATCATGCCCGATCGGAGCAGGGAATCCACTTATCCACACTGTTCAGTTTTCCGGAGCCACCTCTGAGGAAGCTCTTTACTTACAGAGCAGAGCCATTGAAATTGCCCCTGAAGAATGGAATTACTGGTTCAACATCATTGACCTGTATTACAAAAGTAAGGACCGCAATGGACTTCAGCGGGTTGTGGAAAAGAGCACTGAATTAGGAGCACCGAAGGAAAATATTGATTATGCAAGGGCAGTCTTACAATCGTTAACGCCGGAATTCGGAGTAGATTTGCCACTCCCAATATTGAACCAAGAGAGATTTGATGTGGTCAGAGGGCTGCTGAATGAGGTTGTCACCATTGATCATTCTCTTCCCGGCCATGCTGACATTGCCTCACAATGGGTCACAAATCATGAATGGGTCGTGGTCTTGGTTGGGAGTCCAATCAGATTGAACAATGAGATTGCTCAAAATTTCGCTGCTGGTATGCAATTGGCTGGAGAGGCATCGTGCTTCGCAATCAACTCTGAAGCGGATGCTGAACAGCCAATGTCATTGTGGCATACATATCAAAACAAGCCGCCACAGGAACATTTTGGCACATTGAATGGGACGCAGCCGCCGTTCGGTGAAAGCCCTAGCTGTTACCAAATTCGGGCCACAGTTGAAGACCTCACATCTATTAGTTCACTTTGGTGGTATAGCCAAATAGTGTTGATTCCAGAATCACGCTCGTGGGTTATCGTATGCTCTGACATGGACTACCTGGCAATTGCGGGCCCGCGCAAGTTCGTAGAGCGGTGCGTTGGGACATCGGTAGAAAAGGCTCGAGCCGACTATGAGCAAGAAATGGAGGAATCCATTCGAAGCCGCGGAGGCCAGGAATATGTCCAGCTTCGACTAGACATCGCTCATCGCTACGCACAGTTGGATCCAAATCGGCCTGACGGAGCATGATAGAGAAGGGCGGCTTCCCCCTCAACCGCGCGGGCTTCAACAACCCGGTTATGAACCTCTACCTCACGCAGTAGGATTACGAAAGCGGCGGTACTACGCCGCAGACGTTGCCTTCCGGATCGATGAACTGGCCAACCTCTGACACCATGATGCCTGTATTGTCCAAAGGCTGATATTTCATAGGGGTCTCCCTTACTTCCTGTCCCGCAGCGCCCTGTACACTCGTTCCGCCGACAGCGGCAGATCGTTGACTCGGACGCCGGTGGCGTCGGCAAGGGCGTTGGCGATAGCCGGGGCCACGCCCAGGGTCGGCGCTTCACCTATGGCTTTCACGTTGTACGGCCCCGTACCATCGTTTGACTCCAGCAGCACCGTCTGCATGGGCGGTATGTCCGCAATGCTCGGCACCTTGTAGTCGCTGAAGGAGAGCGTGGTCACATGACCGTCCTCAATGATGAGGTCCTCCATCAACCCGTAGCCTATGCCCTGGACCACGCCGCCATTGATCTGCCCCTGGTGTCCCACAGGGCTCATGATCGTCCCCACATCGTGGGCCGTGGTCAGTCGCAGCAGCTTTACGTGTCCTGTCTCCGGGTCCACCTCAATCTCCGCGATTTGCGCGCAGAACGATGTCACCTCAGGGCGGCCTTCCTGCTTGGAGTAGGCGCGACCCGACACAGCAGCGTCTGGTGTCCTAGCTACCAGCTCTGGCCACGTTAGCTTCTCTCCGGTGTCCTGATTGGCGACCACCTCACCATCGTAGGTGACCTTGTCGTGAGGCCAGCCCATTACCGCAGCCGCCTGCTTTATGAGTTCAGCGCGGGCGTTCTGAGCGGCGTCGTACGCTGCTGGGACAGCCATGCGTGTGGTGCGGCTCCCAGCCACCCCTGAGTCGAAAGGCACCATGTCTGTGTTCCACACCTGCACGTGGACGCGGTCAGCGGATATGCCAAGCTCCTCCGCTGCCACCTGAGCCAGCATGGTGTACGTGCCGGAGCCTTGCTCAAACAGCGATGTCTCCAGCAGAACGGAGCCGTCCGGCTTCAACGTCACGGCGCAGTGAGTCTCGCCGGGCGAGCCTGGACGTGCGCACATGGCTATGCCGCGTCCCACGTTGGCTGGCTTGGGGTTGTGGTACCCGCTGGCTTCTATCGCCGCCTCCAGCGTTTCGACCGCCCGTATGTTGGAGAAGGTCTCACCCATAGGCGTGGAGTCCTCGTCTCGAACCGTGTTCTTCAACCTGAACTCCAACGGGTCCATACCCATCTTGCGAGCGACATCGTCCACATGAGACTCAATGGCAAAGGTGCCCTGGGCTTCACCGGGGCCGCGCATATAACCGCAGGGGATGAGGTTGGTGTACACGTGGGACACGTTGAACTGAGCGTTGGGTATGCGGAGGTTCCCCGCTATGCCGCCCACTCCCGCCAGGAATCCCCAGGGCATCAGGGCCGCGTAAGCGCCGCTGTTAAATATAAGATGCTCCTGATGAGCGGTGATGGTGCCATCGTTCTTGACGCCCGTTTTCACGCGGATGATGGAGCCGTGACGAGGGTTGCCCGCCATGAACTCCTCTATGTACTCCATGACCATCTTCACCGGCTTGCCTGTTTTGAGCGAGAGGAAATAGCAAAGGCACTCGTCCATGACCGGCCCCTTGGCTCCAAAGTCCCCGCCAATGTAGTTGTGATTGATGACCACCTGGTCTTCCGCTAGCTCCAACGCAGCCACCAACGCCTGCTTCAGGTTGTACGGCGTCTTGTTGGTGGCCCACACCTGCACACGGCCATCGCCGTCCACCCATACGGTGCACGCACGGGGTTCCAGGTACGCCTGGTGTACGCGGGTGGTGGTGTACGTGTCCTCGAATATCTGGTCTGCCTCAGCGAACCCCTTCTCCACGTCACCGGAGCCCAGCGTATTGCTAAAGAACACGTTGCTTGGCTTTTCAGGCGGCCTGAGCACGCCGTCGTACGTCAGGAGGTCTGGGTGCAGTAGGGGAGCGCCGTCTTTCATCGCCTCCAACGGGTCGGTCAGCGGCGTTAGCTCTTCGTAATCCACCTCTATGAGGGCCAGCGCCTGCTCCGCGATGTCCTCGTCGTCGGCTGCCACCACGGCCACCTTCTCGCCAACAAAGCGCACCTTGTCCTGGGCCAATGGCGGCAGGTCTCTGAGCGTCCTGCCCTGCATCACGCCTTTCACGTCTTTTCCAGTGAGGACCGCGTGGACGCCGGGTAGCTTCTCTGCTTTGGACGTGTCGATGCTGCGGATGCGCGCGTGGGGGAATGGACTGCGTAGCGCCTTGCCCCAGAGGACGCCTGGAAGCTGGACGTCGGCCGCATACTTCGCGGAGCCTGTCACCTTCTCCGGACCGTCTGTTC
Organism: Dehalococcoidia bacterium; assembly: GCA_963693605.1. GTDB lineage: Bacteria > Chloroflexota > Dehalococcoidia > Lucifugimonadales > Australimonadaceae > JAQBVZ01. The sequence continues at coordinate 3,390 of CAVOAJ010000161.1, forward strand.
GCGTCGCTGGCTGCCCTACAACTTTGTACGTGGTCATGGCGCCTCCGCCTGTCAATTGACTGTTAGAGGCCTCATATATCACGAATTTAGGTGCGGGGCAATGGAAGTTGCAACTCAGAAAGCATCTTCTCTGACTGGCGGTGCATCAAATGAGCGCTGGACAAAATCTACAGGCAATCGTATGGAGGAAAGTACAGATGGCAGTGGACAAGAGCCGTACGGCATTGGTAATCATCGACCCGCAGAACGACTTCCTGTCGGAGGGCGGCGTCGTTTGGGATTTGGTAGGTGAGGGAGTGGTCAAGAATGACGTGGTGAACAAGCTGAAGAACCTGATTTCTAAGGCTAGGGGCGCAGGTATCCCCGTGTTTTACAGCCCGCACTACTACGATAAGGAATACGCTGCCTGGAAGAACAACAACTTCATAGACAACGTGATGTTTGAGCGCAAGATGTTCAACCGTGGCGAGTGGGGCGCTGAGTTCCATCCGGACCTGGCGCCTGGCGACGACACCATTCTGTGTGCGCCGCACAAGAACCTCAGCGGCTTCCACACCAGTGATGTAGATATTCAGCTCCGCAAGCGCGGAATTGACACCATTTACCTGGCAGGTATGTCCGCCAACCTCTGCGTGGAATCGCACCTACGAGACGCTGAGGAGCGCGGCTACGAGGTCATTGTCGTTAACGATGCCACAGCCGCCCCAGGTGAAGACGCCTATAAGGCGGCTCTCACCAATTACATGTTCATTGCCCATGAGTCCATCACAGCTGAAGAGGCCCTAAGCCG
>CAVOAJ010000162.1:0-4176 GCA_963693605.1 Dehalococcoidia bacterium
CCACGTCTCAACCGCCACGGACACTTTACCCTTCAATTCATCCACGAAGGCTGCCGTTTCTTGGGCCTGGGGCCCCATGGTCCCGTCCAAGGAGAACGGCATGCCCACAACAATGACATCAACATTTCTTGATGTGGCGTAGCGCTCTATGGTCTCCCACAAGTTAGCCACCACATTTCGGTCTATGACCTCCACCGGGACTGCCAGGCCATCTTCAACAGACCCAACGGCAACCCCAATCCGCCGTTCACCCACGTCCAATCCCAAAGCTCGCAGGGTTAGCCTCCCTTTGATTTGATAAAGTCGGCTGCTGTACGGAGCGCCTCGGCCAGCTTACCTGGCTCACGTCCACCGGCCTGGGCAACGTCAGGACGCCCTCCACCACCACCGCCAATCACCGGTGCTGCCGCCTTGACGGTTTCACCAGCGTGATAGCCTTTGGCCACCAGATCTTGCGTGACCATGACCACAAGGTTTGGCTTGTCATTCACTACGCCGCCAAGGGCAACAATGCCACTCCCCAGCTTGTCTCGGAGCCAATCACCCATCTCCCGCAGGGCCTCCACGCTGGAAGCCTCCACTTCAGCAACCAGCGCCTTGATGCCGTTCAAGTCCTGCACCTTGGCAAGCAGCTCTTCAGCCTGACGGCGTGAGCCCTCCCGTTGAGAGCTGGCAGCCACTTTTCGTGACAGCTCCACCTCTTCCAGCAGCGAGTCAACGCGCTGAGGCAATTCAGCAGGGGCGGCGTGGAGCTTACCAGCAGCCGCTTCCAATAAGGCCAGACGTTGGGTGACAAAGTCCTCAGCGCCACGTCCGGTAACAGCTTCAATACGCCGCATCCCGGTGCCTATGCCGCTCTCACCCGTCACGTGGACATAGCCAAGGTCACCACTGCGGTCCACGTGAGTGCCGCCACAGACCTCAAAGCTGAAAGGCGTTTCCTGGCCCACTTTGACGACACGGACGCGGTCTCCGTACTGCTCACCAAAGAAGGCCAATGCGCCCTCTTTCACCGCGTCCCTGTACGTGGTCTCTCCTTTGCCCACCGTAAGGTTCTCACGGACGGCCTCATTCACCATGTGCTGGACCTGTTGGAGCTCCTCAGGGGTCACGCCCGCAACGTGAGTGAAGTCAAACCGAAGCCGGTCAGGCGTCACCAAAGAGCCCGCCTGTCGTACGTGGGTGCCAAGCACCTGGCGGAGGGCCGCGTGGAGCATGTGGGTGGCTGTGTGGTTGCGGGCAATGTCATGCCGTCGCTCCACATCCACCACTGCATGGACGGTATCGCCAACAGCAATGCGCCCCTCTTCCACCAAGGCCGTATGCACAATGAGGTCTTTCACCGGCTTCTGCGTATCTGAGACCTTGAGCTTGCCGCCTTGGGGCTGGAGCATGCCGGTGTCCCCCACCTGTCCGCCGCCCTCGGCATAGAAGGGAGTCTCCCGCAAGACCACCTCAACAGTCGCGCCCTGAGACGCCTCTTCAACCGCCTGGCCGTCCACAAGCATGCCGACGATGACGCTGTCCGCCTCAAGCTGTTCATAGCCAAGGAACGTTGTAGCGTCCGCACCCAGGGCATCGTAGGTGCGGTGGAGGTCGCGCCCTCCGCCAAAGCGTGCCGCCGCACGGCCACGCTCCCGCTGCGCTTCCATCTCAGCATTGAAGCCGTCCACGTCCACGCTAAGACCGTGCTCCTGGGCGATTTCCTGCGTTAACTCAAGGGGAAAGCCGTAAGAGTCATATAGAAAGAATGCCTCTGTTCCAGTGATGGCCTTGGCGAGAGCTTTTGCCCCACTGGGGTCTTTTAAGAGTTCTGTCAACTTGTCACGGACGCCCTCTGACACACGGTCTCCTAGTGCAACAGCAACATCAGCACCGTTGGCGGCTGCCAGATGGAGTGGCACTAGTTCTTGCTCAAGCAGCGGCATGCCAATGTCGATAGCCTGCTGAAAGCGTTCCTCTTCAAGCTCCAATGCCCGGAGAATGAACTTCTTACGCTCAGCCAACTCAGGGTAGTGAACGCTCATCCGGTCGATGACAGTCTCCGACATGCGTTCCATGTACGGCTCTTTAATGCCCAGCTTTCGCGCGTAGCGGATGCCCCTGCGGATGACGCTTCGCAGCACGTAGCTACGGCCCTCATTCCCAGGCACCACGCCGTCTGCAATCAGGAACGTCGCGCTCCTGGCATGCTCCGTCACCACTCGCAAGGCAACATCTGTGCTTTCATCTTGGCCGTAAGCAACGCCAGCTAACTCCGCCGCACGGTCCAAGATTGGCCTGAGGAGGTCCGTCTCATAGAGCGACGCCGCGCCCTGCTGGATAAGGGCCGCCCGCTCCAGGCCCATGCCGGTGTCTATGTTGCCTTTAGCCAATGGCGTCTTGCCGCCGTCAACGTCCTGGTAGAACTGCATGAACACGAGGTTCCATAGTTCAAGGAATCTGCCACACTCGCAATTGGGTCCACATTCAGCTTCAGGTTTACCCAGCCGACACGTGCCGCCAAAATCGTAATGGACTTCGCTGCACGGGCCACAGGGGCCTTCCTTACCAGGGGGGCCCCAGTAGTTGTCCTTTGCCCCAAAGCGGCGGATGCGCTCCGTGGGTACGCCTGTTTTGACCCACAGATCATGGGCCTCGTCATCGTCTAGATAGACCGTCGCCCACAGGCGCTCAGGCGAAAGTTCCAACACTTTGGTGACGAACTCCCACGCATACTGGATAGCCCCTTCCTTGAAGTAGCCTCCAATGCTGAAGTTGCCCAGCATCTCAAAGAACGTGAGGTGCGTCGTGTCCCCTACTTCATCTATGTCGCTGGCGCGGAAGCACTTTTGTGACGAGGTGAGGAGTGGCTGTGGCGGTTCACTGTCCCCAATAAAATAGGACTTGAACGGCACCATACCGGCGCTGGTCAGCAACAGGGTGGGGTCTCCGGCGGGGATGAGGGAGGCGCTGGACACCACCAGGTGTCCTCGCTCCTGGAAGAAGTTCAGGTAAGCGTTGCGAATATCGTCCGCAGCTATTGGGCGTTGGTCGGCCACGGACACGCTCCAAGCCGGTGCGCGGCCTCACGGCCATGAAAACCGGAAGGTGAAATTCGTAAAATAGTATGGAAAATTCACTCGTTTGTCAAACGTTACAGTTACTTCTTAGTCGTATTAGGACAACCCTACCCACCCCTCCAACAGGCCTTACGGGAATATGGTGTTTCGATGCGGAAAGTTGCACTGTCTACAAAATTGAACGACGGTTTCCACTCCCTGCCCTTCGTTGACAGCTTTGAAACAGCTAGAGTATGGTGAATACGCCTAGTCATACAATGGCGCGATTGTGTAGGTAGGCCACGTCCACGGTTTTGAATCCATGGACATTCCCCTAAAAAGGGGCTCGTTCCAAATACACGCCAGGTGCACGAATGAACTCGCGCGCCAGCCAAAGCCGAAGGAGGCTACATTTGTAGCCGGCTCGGAGCGATTCACGTTGGGAACACCGACCATGTCAGGCGTCACAGCTACTGAAGTTAAGCGCGAGGAACTCTGGGATCTAGTTGATGAACTGCTGAGTAAGCAGCGGCTAATCCTGGCCTCCAACCGGGGGCCCATGGAGTACCACGTACAGCCAGATGGCCCGCCTCAAGCACGGCGCGGCAGTGGTGGAGTGGTCACGGCCCTCAGCGGTCTGACCAGCCGCGTAGACTTCACTTGGATTGCCAGTGCCATGGGGGAGGGTGACAGGCGAGTAGCAGAGAGCACCAAGGGCGCCGTTCGTTCACCACTGCCAGGTCAAAGCGTTTCTGTCCGCTATGTGACCACACCCCGCAGGGTCTACCACAAGTACTACAACATCATCTGCAACCCACTCTTGTGGTTTTTGCAGCACTACATGTGGAGTTCACCCTACACACCAAGGGTGGACGCACAGGTATATGACGCTTGGGACACGGGCTATGTGCAAGTGAACCAGGAGTTTGCTGATGCCATTGTGGAAGAGGCCAGCACCAGTGACCTTCAGCCATTGGTTATGATCCATGACTATCACCTCTACCTTGTCCCCCGCATGGTGCGGCAACAACTTCCCAACGCGCGCATTCACCAGTTCATTCACATACCATGGCCCTCCTCCAGCTACTGGCTGCTGCTCCCATCCATGATGCGGACGGCCATTTGTGAGAGCCTG
>CAVOAJ010000163.1:0-4161 GCA_963693605.1 Dehalococcoidia bacterium
GTCTAGCGGTAGACTGCAGTCGTGGACGTCAATTGTGCCGTCCTTGGTACCTTTTCCGTCAACGAATAATGCCGACGACGACATTTGCAAAACCGCACAGGGAATTTGATTCGCATTGGAGAGCTAGTTGAGAATTCGCTTGGTCATACAAAATTATCGCAGTAATCTGGTTGGGAGGGTCATGAAGGTGCATGCTCGATGACTCAAAACGAAGGGGTGGAACAGCCTGATCTCGTGATGGAGTCGATAGGAGAACGAGACTGCGATCTGTTGCTAGTTGAAGAGCTTTGCGCTTCTTCAGAATTCTTGAGTTTGTTTGTTGCGCCGCTCCGTTCAATCCAAGGAATCTCGATTCCAACAAGCGACCCAAAGCAGTTCATCGCCCGGCACAGCATCAACCGGGATGATGGCAGCGGTGAGACCGATATAGAGGTCAGCGTTAAATGGGAGGTAGTTGACCACCCTCTCACTGCGTTACTTCTCGTCGAAAACAAAATCGACGCACCCTTCCAGCCAGACCAGCCCGGAAGGTACGTATCTTACGCTCAGCAGCTAATGGAATCGGAGGTTGTTGATTTGGCGTTCACGTTTCTAGTTGCTCCACAACAGTACCTCGACTCCACTCAGGCGGAGTTCGATACCCGGGTGAGTTACGAGGACATCATCGCGTATTTTGAACGACGGGCGTCAGGTCATGCGGAGATTGAAACGCGGCGGCGCAGCACTTACCGTGCCCAATGGTTCGAACAAGCAGTCAAGAAATTACGGCGCGGAAATACGGTCACCATTGATCCGAACGTCTCCAATTTTTGGACCGACTATTGGGCCATCGCGAACCGCGATTATTCCGCTCTTCAAATGGAAGCTCCCACAGGGAAACCAAGAGACGCAGTCTGGGTACCGTTCCACCAATCGCTTCCGAGGCCACGATCCCTAGGTTATGTGGCCTTCAATCACAAGCTCAAGAACGGGTGGGTCGATATTCTCGTCGAAAAAATGGATCGCCTGCCCGAGGAGGTGTGGACTGAATTGGAGGGCCTGTTGGTACCACCGATGGTTCTTCGGAAAGCCGGGAAGTCATTGGCAATATCAATCAGAGTTCCCTTGATTAATCCAACCTTATCTGCACAAGGACAACTCTCTGAGGTTCGTGAGGCGCTTGGGTCTGCCTCGTTGCTCAGACAATGGTGGATTGACCACCTAACCGAGGTAGAAACCCTTCTTGCACCTCACGCAAAGGTCACCAAGTCAAGTTATTAGCGACACACCACCTATAAACGGGCCTCCATTCAATCTTTGTTCTAATGTATTAGTCTTGGTGAAGACGGGGGAGAGTTGGTATCCACCGCAGTACGTATGCAGTCCAGTAGGCATGCCTAGCTAGACCTCTGAAAGCTTATGCTTGACCCAGTGAGCAACGAGCTATCAGTGGTAGAATTCAACGCCTCGCTAGCCCCTTAATCTACTCATAGCCAGCAGCCATACAACGAAAGCGAGCCTCATGAAGATTCCAGCGTTTCTGCTCAGACGGCTCTACGTGAAAGGCAGCTTGAAAGCCACGCCTGATGGCCTGGAGTTCCAGTTGCGCAACCGCTTGGGCTCCGGGTACGCCCACCGCCTTCTACCGCTAACGTTGGACGGGCAAGAGTTGGACATGGAGCAGACCAGTTTTGAGGTGGACGGGAACTCCCACACCTTTGCGGAGGTCTCCAAGGAGACAACCTTCACCCTAGGCATGAACAAGACCACCATCGTCCGCGCTCAAGACACACCCCTATCATCCGGCCCCCACAAGCTGACCATGCGGTTCGAAGTGGCGGGCCTCGGTGAGCTTGGTTTCGACTTCACTGACGTCGTTGAAGATGGAGCGTAGCCGCCCGCCACGAGTCGTCGCCATAACTGGCGCTGCCGGGTACATCGGTCGCCGCTTGCTGGAGCGACTCGCCGCCGAAGACGGCATCGAGCGTATCGTCGCCACTGACATTCGCCCTTTGGGCGACACCCCCTCTAAAGTCACCTTCCTTCAGCAGGAGATCACGCAACCCCTGGGCGACGCCTTTCGTGAGCACGGCGTGGAGGCTGTCGTACACCTCGCCTTCGTGTTGCGGCAGTCGCGACAACGTGACGAGAGTCATCGGGTGAACGTCGACGGCACAGCCAACGTATTGCAAGCCTGTCATGACGCGGGCGTGCGCCGTATAGTCCAGCTATCCAGCGCCACCGTCTACGGCCCTCACGCTGATAACCCCCCGCTGCTCACCGAAGAGCACCCCATGCGCCCGCCGTACGCCTTTCAGTACGCGTGGGACAAGGCTGAGTGTGAGCGGCTTATCGAGGCATACGTGGTAGACCACCCGGATACGGACGTTTCCGTGCTGCGCGGGTCCGTGGTCATGGGGCCGTCCGCTCGCAATTTCATCACCTCTGCCCTGTTCAAACCGCTATTGGTTGGCATCCGTGGCTGCGACCCTCCCATGCAGTTCATACATGAGGAGGACCTTGTTGAACTGCTGTGGCGCTTCGTGGCAGAACCGCACCCTGGCATCTACAACGTGGCCGGGCGTGAAAGCGTGCGCTGGTCTGAACTGGCTCGCATGGCTGGACGGCGCTTTGTCTGGCTGCCAGCGCCGCTGATATACGGCGTCACAGAGCTTACGTGGCGGCTGCACCTCCAGAACGACTCACCGTCTGTGGGCCTGGACTTCGTGCGGTGGCCCTGGATGGTCAGCACAGAACGAGTGGAGCAAGAGACGAGTTACAGGTGCAAATTCACGTCTGAAGAGGCACTCCGTAGCTTCCTTGACACTCATTAGGCTGCAAGCTACACTTGTTGTCGATGAATTTAGTCAACAATTCATGAGGACAGCCACGGCGGCCTCGTGGACAGGCACAACGCCTGGTAAGCTAACCAGTTCATTCTCGAAATATCGATTGTATTGAGGTATACGTATGGCCACCGCTGACAAAGCGGTCAAAGCCCTCGCGGAAGAGGGCTATAAATACGGGTTCGTTACTCCCGTAGAGCAGGAGACGGTGCCGCCTGGCCTCAGTGAAGATATCGTCCGCTGGATATCGGCCAGGAAAGAGGAGCCGGAGTTCCTCTTGGAGTGGCGGCTCAAGGCCTATCGGCACTTCGTGAAGCTCCTGAAAGAGCAGCGAGAGCCGACCTGGGCCAACATCCAGTTCAACCCTATCGACTACCAGAACATCATCTATTTCTCTGCGCCCAAGAAGCAGGCGTATGCCAGCCTGGATGAGGTGGACAAGGACATACTTGAGACCTTTGAGAAGCTGGGCATCCCGCTAGAGGAGCAGAAGCGGCTGTCCGGTGTGGCGGTGGACGCCATTTTTGACAGCGTTTCCATTGCCACCACTGCCAAGGACACCCTGGCCAAATACGGCGTCATCTTCTCGTCGCTATCAGAAGCGGCCCAAAAGCACCCAGACCTCGTTAAAAAGTACCTGGGCTCCGTGGTGCCTTACACCGACAACTTCTACGCGACTTTAAACTCAGCCGTGTTCTCAGACGGCTCCTTTGTCTTCATTCCCAAGGGCGTCCGTTGCCCCTTGGAGCTTTCCACCTACTTCCGCATCAACGCGCAGGGCTCCGGCCAGTTTGAGCGCACGTTGATAATCGCGGAGGACAGCAGCTACGTCAGCTACCTAGAAGGCTGTAGCGCCCCTCAACGAGATGAGAACCAGCTCCACGCCGCTGTGGTCGAGTTGGTGGCCATGGACAACGCGGAGATTAAGTACTCCACGGTCCAGAACTGGTACCCCGGTGATGAGGACGGCAAGGGCGGCATCTACAACTTCGTGACCAAGCGCGGCAAGTGCGCGGGCAACGGTTCAAAGATTTCATGGACACAGGTGGAGACCGGTTCCGCCATCACATGGAAATACCCCAGCGTGATTCTTCAGGGAGACAACTCCATTGGTGAGTTCTACTCTGTGGCGCTGACCAAGAGCCGCCAGCAAGCCGACACCGGCACAAAGATGACGCATCTGGGCAAGAACACCTCCAGCACCATCATCTCCAAGGGCATATCAGCCGGACACGCCAGCAACACCTATCGTGGCCTGGTGAAGATTATGCCCAAGGCCACTGGCGCACGGAACTACACCCAGTGCGACTCCCTGCTTATTGGCGACAGATGTGGC
>CAVOAJ010000164.1:0-4158 GCA_963693605.1 Dehalococcoidia bacterium
TGGAGATGCCCATCATTACCACTAACTGCTCGTCTGAATTGCAGGACCGACTGAAGACCATGCTTGGACGACAGGACGCCGTCACGTTGATGGCATCTCCAAGTTGAAGCGCTCCCAGTCCCAATTGACGAGGCTACTCTAAGCTCATGGCAAACGTGAAGTGGGTGCTGGTGGCAACGGCCCCAGACCAGATTACCGCTGAGAGTTGGCGTGACCTGCTGGTGGATGCAAACGTTCCTGCACACTTACAGCCGGGAGATACCTCAAGCTTCTTGGGCGTAAGCGGGTTGCCATGCGGTGTCATGGTGCCGGAGACTCTTCTTGGAGAGGCTCAGGGCATTTTGAACGAAAATTTGGAAGGGCAAGAGATGGACAACGACTGATGTGATGAATAGCCCGTTGTCTGGAATGCCCAGCCTACGCCGTGACTTGCTTCTCCAACTCCAGTAGCCTTGCCTTGAGTGGCAGCCCAATGCCTCCGCCAAAGCCGTGCAGTGTGCCGTCGCTGCCCACCACGCGGTGGCAGGGGACAATCAGCGGAAAGCGGTTCCTCGCCATGGCCTGTCCGGCGGCCCTTGGCGCATGGGGTTTGCCAGCCTGCTCCGCCAACCACTTGTAGGTTCGGGTTTCGCCTTGAGGAATGGAGCGGCACACTTCCCAGGCGCGCTGGAAAAACTCAGTAGCGCCGGTGGGGTCCAGCTTCACGTCCCATTCTGCACGCTGGCCGCTCAGGTACTCCTCCACCTGCTGTTGGAAGTCAGGGAAGGCGCCTGAGCGCTCCTCTGCCTGGTCTACCTCTGGCTCCAAGGCCATCACTGCGCGGTCGGGCGTTAACTCCGGCAGAGAGGTGCGGAGCATGCCCTTCTCAGAGCCCACGGCTCCCACCCACCCCCAACTGGTCTCGAATACATCGTAGAAGAGAGTGGACATGAGACACCTCTTACGTGAAATACGCACAGAATTTGCTAGCCGTACCCTATTACGCGACAGGCGGCGCGGACAAGAGGGGGGTGTCCGCTTTTCACCCGACCTTTGGGAGCACTATCGGCTTGACCTCTTTGAAGTCAACCAATGGCCTGGAGGGCCTCCCCCACTTTATCCAAGGTGTACGTGTTGGACAACAAGCGCAAAAACGCAACGCTTACCAGAAAGGGCGGACTGGATTACCCAGCCCGCCCTTTTTATGCAACAACGAATTGTCGATTGCTAGCCGTTGATGAAGTCGATAAGCACTTGGTCGTGCTCTTCCGGCTTCTCCCACTGAGGCCAGTGGGCCGCGTCCAGCATGTTGTAGAACTTGGCGCCGCGTATCTTGCTGGCTGCGTACGCGCCAAAGTCAGGGCCTTGGCCGGGGTTCTTATCCGTCCAGAAGACCAGGGAGTCCGGCTTGAAGTTCTGGAGGTCTTCCTCCTCGTACTTCGCCGTGCGCGTCCAGACTGGCTGCCCCACCTGATACACGTTCTTGATGGACGCATAAACCTCAGGGAAGGAGTACAACCGCATTCGAATGTTCACCATTTCGTCGGTCATGCGTGTGGGGTCCGCAACCAACCACTCCATGCGTGCCCTGACGTTCTCAAAAGTGGGCGTGAGGAGTGAAGCCTTGGAGAGTTCAGCTAGGGTGTCTCCACCGCCGGGGTTCTGCGCGAAGTCCGTCTTCTTCCAGTTAACCCCGCCAACGCCGGTGTTCATGATGAGCTTGCCGGCCTTCTCAGGGTAGCTCATGCCGAACTCCATGGTGATGGCCCCGCCCATGGACTCACCCTCTACGTGAGCGTAGGGGTAGCCAAGGGCGTCAATCAGGTCTGCTAGGGCCTCAGCCTGCAGTTCGGTGCGGTGCTCATTGTCATAGCCCTCCTTGGAGGAGAAACCATGGTACAGGGCGTCTATGGCGTAGACGTGGAAACCGTTGTTGGCCAGGTTGTGCAGGTTTCGAGCGTACGTCTCTGCGTGCCCGCCAACGCCATGAATCAAGATCAGCGGCTCACCTGAGTCGCCACACTCAATCACGCGGTGGCTGTACTTCTTGCCCTGGATCATGCGCGTCTGAGTGCCGAGCAGTTCAACCGCGACTGACCCCCATTCCGCCATTGGCTTGGGCTTTAATACCTTGGACAGTTTTAGCGTACTTGCTACTGTAGTCATTGTTCCTCTCCTTCTCTTGTTTACCGTCTTTTGCTTACCGTGAGTTTCTTATAGGTTCATTACAGTGTGTGCGTTACCGGAATCCGCCAAAACTGACGGAAGCCCCTTTTCCCTTGCCTTCAAAAAACTCCAAGTCAATGGAAAAGCAGAGCCCAATATCAGCCATCGCAGGTTTTCAGGGATGCCTAATTGCAGGAACTGGATGCCGAAAGTATCGGCGTCACTGACGGCCTCTCTGAGCAGCCCGCTCCATTTTTTGACGACCCTGGCGATTTCTTGGCCGTTCTGTAGTATCCGGAATGTGTTGGGGCGGAGCACCGGCCCTTCAATGGTGGCCACCACTTGACCGTTGGCATCGTAAAGGTCAAACAGACGCTTCAGAATCGCAAAGCGGCGTTTTATTCCCCCCATGGCGTTTCCCTGACCATCAGCAATTTTCAAGTCAGAGAATAGCCAGAAAAAGCGCGTTGACCAACTATCTGGGGCTGACGGTCTTCAGTAACCACGTTAATAGTGAGGGGGCGGTGCGTCTGTAGGAACTGCCGGGCTAGTCCCCCGGATTCCTCATACGCAAAGAATAGGCGCTCTCCTTGCGGGTTGAGGATACGGTACCGGTTTTTGGTCTCAAAACCAGTGAATATCTCTAGATGCTCAACTTCTTGCTGGACCGTTAGTGAATCGTACTCCAACATGTGAACACCCCTCATAAGTTGAGTGGTGGGCGAAGTAGGAATCGAACCTACGACCTCCTGTGTGTAAAACAGGCGCTCTAACCCCTGAGCTATACGCCCTAGCGGGACAACTTCCAGTCAAAGCCGACTAGATTCCGGCGAAATCATACACCAAAAGCCGTTTGCCAACAGACTGCCGCTGGCTTGGGTATATTGAGTGCATAGGGAGACGTGCGTATGGAGAGTAAGAAAATGGTGCGCTTGGTGGGACTTGAACCCACGACCTCAGCCTTCGCAGGGCTGCGCTCTATCCAGCTGAGCTACAAGCGCGCATGAAAACGTTAAAACTTTAAAGTTGGTGCCGAGGGCGAGATTCGAACTCGCACACCCGTAAGGACACTACGCCCTGAACGTAGCGCGTCTACCATTCCGCCACCTCGGCATCCTCAGTGGTGGGCGAAGCAGGATTTGAACCTGCGACCCCCTGCGTGTGAAGCAGGTGCTCTAACCGCTGAGCTATCCGCCCCCATTCCGCCCGCTATTCTCCACGTTCCCAGCAGAGGTGTAAAGAGGGGGGCACCTGCTTCGTCTCGAAACCCCTATGCGGTGGAGCACCTTTTGCCCGGGTATATCCTCACCGCCCGCGCCGAAGGGAAGAGCCCCAAGACCATCGATTGGGTGGCCGCATCCGTGGGCTATTTCGCGGCTTTTTTACACCGCTATCAAGAACCCAGCGACGTCCGCTTCATCACCCACCTCCACCTCCGGGCCTTCATCGTGGAGCTCCAGGGCCGCCCCGCCTACCAGGACCACCCCCTGACCCGGCCTCAAGGCCGCCTCCTCTCCCCCCACAGCATCGGTGAATCCGGTTGCTGCAAGGTAGACCTCCTCTTTTTACTATTTGAGCCTGCTAACATATCATTTTCGGTTCACGTCTTAGCAATGTGAAGTAAGAACTACGCACAATTCCCTGGATCAGGGATGGTCAGGTGCCATTTAGGATAGCGAATCCCCTCCACCATCGTGATACTTTGGACGCGTAACGCGATTATGGGCGGGCAATCAATGACGAAAGCACACACCTTCTAAGTGAGGTAGCGTTGCCGCCCGTTCGTCCGACTCAAAATACAAAACGGTCTCGATGAGTTGAGGGCGGTAGGATGCCAAATGTGCATTGTAGGCTATCAATTTACCCGCGAATTACAGTCGCATGAACGGACTTGGTGGCAGCGGCCGCTAATGATTCATGAAAGCTTGAGGTTACTATGCAAATTGTTATTCCGATGTCTGGATTTGGTGAACGATTCCGCCGGTCCGGATATAAGATTCCCAAGCCGCTAAT
>CAVOAJ010000165.1:0-4148 GCA_963693605.1 Dehalococcoidia bacterium
CAGCACCGGCAAGGCAGTCAGTACAAACAGGAAAGAAAGCAATCGTTTAAAAGGCATAGACCTGCTATTCATTATATGTACGCATAATTACGCGACGCCGCGTCACGCCAGTATAGTCCGCGCCAATGCTGCTCTGCTCTCCTCTGTCCTATCCGTTTGACGCTCATACGGGCGACTCCTATATACTCAGCCACCTTACGAGCCTTGACGATCCTTAGGAGGAAACCTCGTGCCTACAGCGCTCATTAACGGCATTGCAACCAACTATGAAGTCCGCGGCTCCGGCCCTCCCCTGCTCATGCTCTCTCCCGGCGGGTTTGATGGCGCCTTGGCGAAGTGGACAACCTTGGGCATATACAGCCGCATCCTCCCTATGGAGCACCTGCCACAGCGGTACACATGCATTCTTTTCGACCGCCGGGAGTCCGGTGAATCCGGCGGCCAGGTGGAGCGGATCACCTGGGAAAAATACGCGGACCAGGCCAAAGGGCTCATGGACCACCTGAACATTGACAGAGCTCACCTAATAGGTGGGTGCATGGGCTGCTCTCCGGAGCTCACCTTTGCCGTCAAGTATCCAGACAGGATCAAGAGCATGGTGGTGTACTGGCCCACCGGCGGTGCACGGTGGAATATCTCTGGCCGAAAGCGCTTCACTGACCACCTCAGCTACATCCAGAGCCACGGCCTGGACGGAGTGGTGGCCCTGGCCAAGGAGAAGGGAAGCTTTGGAGAGGACTCCCGCTGTGGCCCCTGGGCATCGGTCATTGCCACTAATGAGTCTTTCGCCAAGGAATTCGCTGCCATGGGCGTAGAGCGGTATAAATCACTGGTCACGCTGATTGGCCGAACCCTTATCGATAGAGACACCGTACCGGGCGCGGAGCCAGAGGAGTTGCTTGAGGTCCAGGTGCCAACACTAATCATCCCTGGCCATGATGAAAATCATGCCACCTCAGCTGCCCGATACCTGGAAGAAGTCCTGCCCCAGGCTGAATACTGGGACGTGCCCCTTGCAGAACAGACCGCTGAGGCCGTCTGGAAGCGCGTGCCCGAGTTCCTGGACGCGGTTGAAGCCTCCTCGTAGGCGCAACCTAATCAATACCATATCCAAAGAGGACGCTCATGCCATCACTTGATGCCCTTGAAAAGCCCGCAGCTTCCGGGACCACTGACGCGGTCATGGTGCTCATGCACGGCGTTGGAGGTGCAGGTGAGCGCATGATGGGATTGGCCAACGCTCTGGCCAAGACCTTTCCCAACGCCCATTTCTACGCCCCCAACGGCCCCATACCTTACGTGGCAGGCTCTGACCCCAAGAACACGGGCGCCAGCACGGAACCGGAGCCTGGACGCTACCAATGGTACGTCCGCACCTCAGAGCAAACGCGGCAAGAGGGCCTTTACGCAGTTGCTGAACCTGTAAGCGCATTCATTGGTGAGTCCCTTGCCGTGCACGGCCTGGATGAATCTCGGTGTGTTGTCATTGGCTTCTCCATGGGGGCCATCACGGCACTCAACGTGATGCCCCGACGCGGTACACCCATCGGCGCCTTCGTCGCTCATAGTGGCTACCTCTTTTCGCCTGACTCACTCGCCATCCGGGCGCGACAGAAGGAGCGCTTCCGTGCGGAGGTCACCAGCAAAACGCCTGCATGCCTCATCCATGGACTTAAGGACACCACCCTCCCCTGGCAGACCATGCACGAAGCTGCCCTTACTTATGAAGAGGCGGAGATATCGACAGAGCTGCATCTGCTGGGCGGACTGGGCCACGCAATGGACCATCGGAGCAT
Organism: Dehalococcoidia bacterium; assembly: GCA_963693605.1. Classification (GTDB taxonomy): domain Bacteria; phylum Chloroflexota; class Dehalococcoidia; order Lucifugimonadales; family Australimonadaceae; genus JAQBVZ01. The sequence goes on from CAVOAJ010000165.1 coordinate 1,797, forward strand.
CTCCATCATTGAGGCATTCATTACCCGACATCTCTACGCTGACCCCTCTGTTGACGTGGAAAAGGCGGACCGTCTGCTTCCAGGGCTGCGTCAATAAGCCGGTTCTCATACGTAAGGTCGTTGACACGTGCATGAGGCAGTCCTATATTCATCCTGTACCAATGACTCTAGCGTCATCAGTGGGTCATCCGTGGCCTGTGCGGCTACTCACCCATAACCCTTCGCTTTTAGGAGAACATCATGGGAATTTTGAAAGCACTCGCCAAGGTGCGAGGCGGCTACCCCGGCGGCTGGCGTGAATACGCCCGTGGCTATAAGAAGGACGGGGTTGACCCGTTTGAGCAGCCCGTTAACCCAGATGACCGTCGCAGCCAAATCCCCGCCTTGGGCTACCCTGAGTACTGGTACCCTGCGGTTCCAGACAAGGACATAGGCTGGAAGAAACCCGTGGGCCTGCGCCTCCTTGGTACTGATGTCACCCTCTTCCGCGACAAGAACGGCCAGGTGCAAGCACTGTGGGACTACTGCCCGCACCGGGGCGTCTACCTCTCATGGGGTGACAACTTTTGGAAAGGCTACCTCAGCTGTGCCTATCATGGCGCAACCTTCGATGGCGATGGCGAATGCGTAGAGTTCATTACGGAAGGCCCTGACTCCAAGATGGTGGGCCAACTCAAGGCAAAGAAGTTTCCCACCGTCACCTTAAAAGGTCTGGTTTTCATCTGGATGGGTGAAGGTGAACCCGTCCCGCCTGAAGAAGACCTCCCTCCAGAGTTCTTTGAGGGTGAGGCCACCCTGGTACTCAACACCCTTCGCTACTGGCACTGCAACTGGATGATTGGCCTGGAGAACCAGAGCGACTCTCACAACTGCTTCTGGGTTCACCGGGACTCACTGATGCAGCTCCGCAGCAGGACTGGCGGCCGCGCCCGCACTCCTCTTGGATACCGCAGTGAGCGCGTGAATGACAAGGCCACCATTCCTCTCCGTGGTGCTGAGCAGTACTATTTTGAGGACGGCAAGATGCCCTACAAGCTTTACTACCCCAGAGCCCAAGCCTACTGGCCCCTGCACAGTTGGCGGCTCCTCTGGACGTGGTTCTTTGAGTTCTTTGACAAGCGAAACACCAACCGTGAGCGGTTTGACACCCCAGAGGAATGGAGGGGCATGCGCCTGCCCGGTATGCACCGGCTCTACTTTGGCGGCCCAAGCGCCATGTACACCCGCTGGTGTGTTCCCGTGGATAAGGACCTCACCCGTGTGGTCTACTTCCGCTCCATGCGTATCCCCACCAAGCTGGGCAGGGTATGGGAGACCTTGACCTACAAGCTCTACCGTAACTGGTTTGCGCACTACAATTTCTCAGACCAGGACTATGACGCCATGCGGTCTACGCGGTACCAGTACCCAGAGTACCTCTCCGCCACTGACTCCCACGTGGTAGCTCAGCGGCGCTTGCTGACCGACTACGCCCGTGGCGCCGAGAAGTTCAGGACTGTTGAAGTCGCGGAAGAGACCACATCCGAGAAGCTGGTGGCCGAGTACAACAGGCAGGTGGCCGCAATGAAGCCTGAAGTGGCAGCAGGCACATCCAGGCTCATGGCTGGCAGCACCAGGCCAGTGGCGACAGACATGGCAGGTGAGCAGGGCGGCAAAGACAACGTGGTCTAGAGACCACCGTCCAGCTATTTAGTCTACGTAAAGAGGCGCCCCTGTTTAATCGGGGCGCCTCTTCTTTTACATACGTTTCGCGCACTGCTCTAAGGCACTCGTGCGCCGCCAGCCACCGGCATGATGTGGCCGGTAATAAAGGAGGAGTCCTCACTAGCAAAGAACGTGATGGCAGCGGCAAGCTCTTCAGACTTCCCTCGGCGCTTCATGGGGATGTCTGACATGAAACGGTCCGCCATGTCCTTGAACCACTGCTTTTCCTGCTCAGTGGGTTCCCCCGCATTGGGGTTGCGAGGCGTGACGCGGTCATCAGCCCCCGTAGTGTGAGGTGCAACGCAGTTCACCCGTACGCCGTAGTCCGCCAGCTCCAGCGCCAGGGACGTGGTGATGGCAAAAACGCCACCTTTAGATGCGGCGTAAGGCACTCGGTAAATGCCCCGTGGTGAGTTGGAGCCAATGTTGACTATCGACCCTGATCGCTGCTCAATCATGTACGGCAATATCGCATGGCAGCACCACATGGTGGGCCAGAAGGTCTTATTCACCTCTGTAATGATTTGTTCCTTGTCGTACTCCCAATAGGGCCGGGCCCAGATGGTGCCGCCCACATTGTTAACCAACACGTCTATGCGGCCATACGCCTCTTTTGCTTTGGCCATGAGGTCTTCAGCCCCTTCAAGC
>CAVOAJ010000166.1:0-4136 GCA_963693605.1 Dehalococcoidia bacterium
ACATCGCCTGGAATAGTTGCCATCAAAGTATTCTCAACCATGCTGATTGTGGCAGGTGTTGTAGCCATCGCTTTATGAGGAGATGGCGAACACCAACACAATGGTGACGGACTCGTCCCTTCCGGGTCGACCTCACCCGCGCCGTTCGGCAGACTTCATTTTGTGCTCATGGTGGAGATGGGGGAGTGTACCTCCACCTCAGAATGGGCTTCTGCGTAGCTACTGTACGAGTAACGGCAGTTATCTTGCCGCACATTTAGGCTGACGACATTAATGCGGCTGACGTCCGAAACTCTTGTTCAACCTTGCTACCGTTATGGACCGTTGCAGACTTGGGGATACCTTGGAGCAGGGCCTTGCCGTGGCACACATCCGCCTCTTGGACATCCTTCATGAACGAACGGATACGGGAGGGCAGGGCAGCAAGGGATTCCTGGCTGTCATTGCGCTGCCGTAACCACTCAGCATATAAAAGCCTCGCGGCCATCCGCGGGGCTTTTCTTTTGCGGCATTTTGAGATGAGGGAAGTTTGAAGTCAGTAGGACGCTGCTATGAGCTTGGTCAGGCACTGGCGGGGGAGCGACCCTGCGGGGTGAGATCTGGCAGAGGGCCAGGTCTGGAAGCCCTACGAGCTGCCAAGGAGCGTGAGCTAAGCGTATCAAGGTACAAAGGCGATAACCTCTAAAACAAAGTGGGCATTGCCAGTAGGGCTGGCGCTGGCGTTGGCCACCTGCATAGCCATGCGTGCTGGAGGGTTGGTTGGGAACACTTCCATCCATACCGTATGAAAAGCTGCTCTGTATTCCAGGTCCTGGAAATAAGCGTTGACCTTGACCACGTTGTCTAGTGTGCCGCCCGCCCCTTGGAGCAAAAGGTCAAGATTTTTGAAGGCTTGGCGGGCTTGGGCCTCTGTGTCGTCCGGCATCCCAAGGCTTCGGTCCGGCCCTCCACCCCGTACGGCGGAGAAGAATATGAAGCCGTTGGCCTTCACTCCAGGCACCATACCGGGGCCGTGGCCTGACCCTCCCGGAAGGGGGTGGACTATCTCTCGGTGGAATTCCCCATTCTGTGTCATTGGGCGTCTCCTGCGGAAGGCTCGGTACCCTTGGAGTGGACTCCAAATTAGCAGCGAGAGGGTAGTCGGCTCCTATGAAACTGTCAACGACGAGGTGCTAGAAAAAACCTAGCGTGCTGTCGGAAGCAGAACGGGGCTTGGGTCGGCCGCCGGCAAAGGCGGCACCGGTAATAGCGTGTGCTCTGTCAGCGGCTTCACCACTTTGAGAGTCTCTCGGGTACCGGGTTCCTCGCCAGGGTGGATAGGGCTGTTATCCCAATAGACCCGGAAGTAGTAATGCCGCGTTGAGCCGTCGGTAACGTCCGTTGGGGTGAAGGTACACGCAGCAACCTCCTGTTTACCCGGCTCCAGACGCTGACTGTCGACGCACACTGCGACGGTGGAGTCTAACGAGAAGGCGTTGTCCTTGCGAACTTCCACCAAGAGGTCTCCGGCCGTGGCATGGGCCGATTCAAGGGTGACGTAGACGGTCACGCTGCGTCCAGCCGTCACTATGAGGTGTTTGCCCCAACCATTGCCAACCCAGCGGCCTGATGTAAAAGAAACCTTCAGCGGTCCAGCGGCCTGCGTGGCCGTGGAAGTGGGTGCCAGCGTGGGTGACCCCGTTGAAGGCTGAGTCGGGGTGACAATTGGTGTGACGGTTGCAGGTGAGGGACCCATTGGCGTGGGCGTTGGCCCATCTGCGGTTGCAGACGGTATTGTAGCCGTCGTCGGTGCCGCTGTTGGGGCGACACCGGGTGGTGTGGGCGTTACTGGCTGTGGCAACCGTTCAGAGTCCGATATCGCGGCTACCCCGAAAACAGTGAAGTGGCCCACGAGTGCCTCCAGCGTTTCAGCCTCGGTGCTCACAGACGTGTGGATCAATTCCCATGTAGCGTCACCGCCCTTGGACTCGTTGAGCCTGGCCAGCGCCAGCAGTTCAGGGTTGTTGGTTACCAATCCCAAATGCCTGTCTGTGTAGTCCACTGTGATAATCACCTGCCGCTGAAACGTTGGTTGGCTAACCTCCTTGCCGTTCATGTCCATGAGCAGCAGCTCAAATTTATCAGTAATGCCCCATCTATCATCAATCCGCCCAATGCCTTCATCACCACCGATGGGCGCTGAGCGAATGATGACTGTAGCTAGCTCGGAGTAGGCCCCTGCGGGTATGGACACCAATATACGAGTACCGGCCTCATTCGTGAATGATAGCTGCGTAGCAGTTCCTTCATTTAATGATGCAGTGGCTTCTATGGTGGTTGGTAAAGAGTTGAGGACAAGGAATACGGCAACCACCCCCGCAGCGACAACTGCAAAGGCAGCGGCAAGCCACAGCTTCATCTCCGAAAGCCGCTGTCGCGCACTTAAGTGCTGCTCCGGAGGGACACCTCCAGAAGCAAGCGCTAGATTGATAACTAGTTCAAAGAATGTCTGGAATCGATCATCTGGGTCTCTTTCAAGGCAACGGTCCGCAATGCGGCCCATCTCAGGCTAAACATCTTTTCTTATCTGATGGACAGGCGTGGTGGGACGCCGCCGTTGTTGAGTTGAAATCTCTTCTGGAGAACCGCTAAACGGCGCTACGCCAGTTAGCATTTGGAACAACAGGGCACCAAATGTGTAAAGAGCGCTGCGCTGGTCGAACTGCCGTGCTGTGACTTGTTCAGGCGATGCGTAGCTGGGGAGTTTGGGAGATGGAATCTTGCCGGTTATGTCTGAGTCATTGGTTAAGTGCACAGAGGCGTATGTTGTGACTTTTGGCGTGCCGCCATCCGGCAACAGGATGGTAGCTGGCGTCACATCTGTGATAAGGAAGCCTGCCTGATTGGCGGCCTGCAAGCCTCTGGCCACCGCCAGCGCAATGTTGGAGACAAGCTCTTGGTCCAAGGGAGTTGGATCCGTTAGCAAGCTTGCCAAAGTGCGGTCGGAGTACTCCATGGCAACCCAGGGCAGGCCACCGTACTTGCTAACTGCGTAGATGCTAGCCAGGTTGGGGTGGTCTACCGACCGCCAAAGAGAGGTCTCAAGCAGGAAACTGTCCTTGGACTGGCCGGGCATCAACACCTTGATGGCTACGTGTACCCCGGTCCAATCATCTACCGCATGCCAAACGGCTACGTCTTCGCTTTGAGTGATCTGCTCGCGAAGTTCAAAGGGGTCTATGCGTTGGGGCTCTTCCATGGGTTGCTTCAGTAAATCCTGCAACCACCATAGCGCCAGAGCTGAGAAAGGTCGTCACTCGAGAGGGCGATTTTGCGGCTCTGTTTGACCGCGCCATCAACACGGCACCACGAAAACAAAGCAGCGCAGTGCCACAGCCGCCCTGAGACCTTGAGTGACTGGTTACGCCGCCTGGCTCACCGGAATCAAGGGTCGAATTATTCGCCGGCCTATTGCCACTACTACCGGTCCGTTAGTGACAGGGCGGCGATTTGTGGTCACGATTACGAAAGACTGTTGAGTGAACATAAAATTTACTCCTAGGGAAGAACGTGTTACAGAGGGTAAAGCACAAATGTTCTAATTGCAACGGGCAAATGTCACAGACGCTACCACTGACTGTTTGACGGACGTGGCCTGTGTACATAGCATGCCGAGTACCCCAAAGGAGCGTGCCATGGCTGAACCGCTGATTGACCTTAAGACTTTTATATTGGCGCAAATAGAGAGTGGGACACGCTCTGTGAAGTTGGCCATGGATGGTCTTACCGATGAACAGCTCTATTACATGCCCACTGCTGGAACTAATTCCATAGCCTGGTTAGCGTGGCATCTGAATCGCTACCGTGACGCAGTAACGTCCGCCGTATGCGATGAACTGCAGGTATGGGTCACTGAAGGCTGGGCGGAGCGCTTTGGCATGGAGCCTGACAGGGACGGCATTGGCGATACACCTGAGCAAGTTGCAGCTTTCCAGCCAGATCCAGGCATGCTTTCTAACTACATAGACGCCGTCCATACTGCTGGTATGAAGCGAATAGAACAGATGACTGATGAGCAGCTCAACCGAGTGGGCGTCTACGTGTTCCCAAGCGAGCGGCCCGCATGGCGGGCGTTGGCAAGCATGATTGGGGACTCA
>CAVOAJ010000167.1:0-4090 GCA_963693605.1 Dehalococcoidia bacterium
ATTCCCTGTAAAAGGCTTGCATTTAAGTCTGTTCGCCTTTATTGTTTGGTTTGATTTGGGGAAAATAGGGATAAACAGTATTTAATAGGCATCATTTTGGGGAGCTAAGGAACAGTCTATGCAGTTCCACGGTGAATACATCCACCGGTTAGACCCACAAGGCCGGGTGGCAATGCCATCCAGGTTCCGTGAGGTCTTCCGTGGCGGTCTTGTCCTTAGCAAAGGGCTGGACTCCTGCGTCTGGGCCTTCTCTCCCACCTCATGGGAGGCATGGTCTAGTGAAGTTGCTGCACGGTCCCCCAAATTCAAACTCTCACGGGTCATGCGCCGCAGGACATTTGGCAGCGCGTTTGACTTGGACTTAGATCGCCAGGGACGCGTGCTCATCCCTCAGCCCTTACGTGCGTATGCGGGCTTAAAGGAAGAGGTGGTCTTGGTGGGCAACGGTGATTACCTGGAGCTCTGGGACAAGGATCGCTGGGAGAATGAAGAGCTCCCTGCAGTGGAAGAGGCCATGGCACGCATGGCTTCCATAGAGGAAGAGCAGGACGCGGAGTGATGAACACTTCTCAAACACAGCCCTACCACCAGCCTGTCCTTGTGGACGAGGTGTTGAGCGGGCTTGCAGTCCGGCCAGGCGGCCATTACGTGGACTGCACCATGGGTGACGGTGGCCATTCAATGGCTATATTGAATGCATCTGCACCCAATGGACGTCTGCTGGGCTTGGACATGGACCCAGAGGCTCTGACCGTCAGCCGGGAACGACTGGCGGGTTACGGTCAAGCTGTCACCATCCTCCACTCCAGTTACATCAACCTTGGCCTGATGGCACGGAGCAACGGCTTCCTGCCCGCTGACGGCATCCTGTTTGACCTGGGCATCTCCTCACGGCAGGTGGACCTGGAAAGCCGGGGCTTCAGCTTCCAGAGCCAAGATTCGCTGGACATGCGCTTTGACCCTGGCAGTGACCTAACCGCCGCTGACCTCGTGAATCACAGTGATGAACAAGAGCTGGCCGACATCATTTACCGCTTTGGAGAGGAAACTCGTTCACGGCGGATCGCCAAGGCCATTGTCGCCAGCCGCCCTATCCAAACTGCCGGTGAGCTTGCGGAAATAGTCCGACGCTCCGCCGGTTACCCAAGGGGCCGCACACATCCAGCCACCAGAGTTTTTCAGGCGCTGCGCATAGCGGTGAATGATGAGTTGGGCAATTTGGCCCAAGGCCTGGAACAGGCTGCTGACGTGTTGGTACAAGGTGGCCGGTTGGTGACCATTGCCTACCACTCACTGGAGGACCGGCTCATAAAGCAGTCCATCACAGGGAAAATTGATTCCCTTGTAGGCAAATTCAAGCCAATTACCAAGAAGGTTGTCAGGCCTTCTGCAGAAGAGGTGCGACAGAACCGTCGCAGCAGAAGTGCCAAGCTGCGAGTTGCGGAACGTACCTAGAGAGCCTGGTTCGCCACCAGCCGTTACGGGAGGCAGAGATGGGAAAGATGAAAGAGACGCTATACACAGGAATAGACGTGGGCACCACCAAGGTGGCCACCATGGTAGCCAGGGTATCCCCCATGGGCGCCGTGGACGTCATTGCTCTTGGCCATGCCACATCTTGGGGCATGCGTAAGGGAATGGTGGTCAGTCCAGAAGAACTGCTCCAGTCCGTCCAGCACTCAGTGGGTGAAGCTAAAGCCATGCTTGGCCGCAAGCTCCCGCCCGCATACGTGGGTGTCACGGGCAGCCACTTGGTATGTGAGAACACAGATGCGTCCATGACGCATCCCGGCGCCAAGGGCAAAGTCATCACCCGTAAGGACATCAGCCGCGTAATGGAAAGCTCCATTGCCTACACGCCAGCCACCCAGCGGGTCCTCCATGTCATACCGCAACAGTACCGAGTAGACGGTCTCAGGGAAGTGCGGAACCCCGTGGGGCTCACGGGAGAACAATTGCAAGCCAGGTCTCACGTCATTATTGGTGACGCCCGGCCCATGGAGAACCTCATCCGGGTGGTCCGCGCTGCCGATGTACGGGTACGGGCCCTGGTTGCGGAGCATCTGGCCAGCGCGGAGGCGGTCCTCTCCAACGACGAACGCGAGACCGGCGTGGTCCTTGTGGACATTGGCGGCGGCACCAGTGACGTTGCCATCTTTAAGGATGGCGCCGTAATCCACACGGCAGCCATACCTGTGGCTGGTTACCAGTTCTCCAATGACATTTCAGTGGGCTTGGGGCTTCCTCTATCGCTAGCGGAAGAGGTCAAGGTCTGGTACGGGTCCACCTACGTAGACGGTATCAAGACCGGCACCACGGTGGAATTGCCCGCATCTGGCAGTGAAGCCCCACGTCAAATTCAGCAACTAGCCCTCAACAATCTGCTCAGGGAGCGGAGCATTGAGCTGGTCCATCTCATCATGCACACCGTCAGGGAAGCAGGATTGGACAGGATGCCCTCTGCCGGAATTGTGTACACCGGTGGTTCCTCAAACCTTCCCGGTCTTGTTGAAGTCACTGAGGAATACGCAGGCTGCCCAGCACGGGCAGGCTCCCCGTCAGCAAACCTTGGCCTACCCCAGGAATTGGAGAACGCCACATTTGCCACCGGCGTGGGCCTCCTTCTGTGGGGCATCCGCAACAAGCACCATCAGCCCATCAGCGGCAAGGTGAACGTCAGCCATCAGGTTATGGACCGAGTAAAGGGATGGTTGTCATCCCTATCCGGCAAGCGAACTGAAGAACCGGAATTGGACATGAACGCAGTGTTTAATAAACAACCCGCTCTGGCCGCCAGCCCGCGTCACAAAGCATAGGTTGTTCAGCAGCAGGCCCCGGCACGCGCCACGTACGGGAGCCCAAGGTTACAAACGCCACGGAGGTGAAAGACCATGGATTCAATGGAAAGACAGTTGTTTGACGAACCGTTTGAAGAAGATGTCCCTGGGACCAACGCGGAGACGGGGTTTCCAACAGCAGGGGCTAGTTACGCCGATGCATACGCGATTAACACAGACGGGCTGGCACAGGTCAAAGTAATCGGTGCGGGCGGAGGCGGCTGTAACGCAGTCGCACGCATGTACCGTGAGCGGGTCCCCGGTGTGGAGTATCTGGCCGTAAACACAGATGCCCAACACCTCATGCGCAGTGAGATCCCCGTGAAGATTCGCATTGGTGAGAAGCTCACCCGCGGACTTGGCGTGGGCGGCAACCCTGAGCTGGGCAAAGACTCCGCTGAGGAATCTCGTGAAGAGCTCTATGAGGCTGTACGTGGTTCTGACATGGTGTTCATTGCTGCTGGCATGGGCGGCGGCACCGGCACCGGCTCCGCACCAGTGATTGCGGAGATTGCAAAGGAGACAGGCGCCCTGACCATCGCGGTGGTCACTAAGCCCTTCGCCTTTGAAGGTCGCAAGAGGGTCAAGCAGGCGGAAGACGGCATTCAAGCCCTCAAAGAGAAGGTGGACACGCTCATTGTGATCCCCAACGACCGACTGCTGACCATGAGCGACGAGAAGATGACTGCGGAGAACGCCTTCAAGATGGCTGACGACGTCCTGCGACAGGGCGTGCAGGCCATCGCGGAGCTGGTCACAGTGCCCGGCGAGATCAACCTGGACTTCGCCGACATCAAGACCATCATGAGCGGCGCTGGCCCGGCTTGGATGGCCATCGGCACAGGCCGTGGTGAGAGCCGTGCGGTTGAAGCGGCCCGAGCGGCCATCAACAGCCCAATGTTGGACGTCAGCATTGAAGGTGCCCGACGGGTGCTCTTCAACATCACCGGAGGCAGTGACCTCACCTTACAAGAGGTGCAGGAAGCAGCCGACATCATCAGCACGGCAGTTGACCCGGAGGCAAACATCATCTTTGGCATGGTTACTGACCTGAAGATGGACGATGAGGTCCGCGTGACCATCATTGCCACTGACCTCCCCATCCTTGAGACCTCATCCTTGCGAGACGAGTCAATCTCTGACTTTCTCCGCGAGGCCCTCGGTAATGAAAGTGACCTGGACCTCCCTCCATTCCTTCGCGCCAGCCGGCGCGCCCAGGCCAAATCCTAAATAACTAGGGTCTCTAACCCGTC
>CAVOAJ010000168.1:0-4073 GCA_963693605.1 Dehalococcoidia bacterium
TGGCTGAAGCAGCCCGGCGATCGCGTGGAGAAGTACGACGCCCTTGTTGAAGTGATGACCGATAAGGTCTCAATGGAGGTGCCGTCGCCGTTCACCGGTACGCTATCCAAGGTGCTGGTCGCAGAAGGCGACACGGTCCAGATGGGCGCGGCCATCGCTGAGATGGATGTGGAGGGTGGCGCACCGTCCGCGCCTGAAGCTCCTCAACAACATGCCAGCTTTGAGTTTGTAGAGAGCGTGCGCAGCGTTGGCCCAACAGGCTCTGGCGAAGGTGGCGAGGGTCGCCCAGATGCGGATGCTGGTACCCAGTCCGCTGAAAAGCAGGTACCCAGCGTGGCGTCTACTTCTGCTGCCCCCATAACCAGAACAGCCCCGGACGGCCAGAGACTGTCGCCTTTGGTGCGTCGCTTGGCGCAGGAGCATGGCGTAGACGTCAGCCAGGTGCGAGGCTCCGGCCTTGGCGGTCGCATCACCAAGGAAGACGTGCTGAAGTTCGTGGAGGCGGGTGGTTCGGCAACTCCATCACAGTCAACGACTGTTGTTTCCTCTAACGCTGACGAGATAGAAGAGCCTCTGACGCCCCTGCGTAAAATCATTGCCGACAACATGACCCGCAGCGCCAGCGAGATACCCTCGGCGTGGAGCATGGTTGAGGTGGACGTCAGCGGGCTGGTCGCCTGTCGCGACGCGCATAAAAGTGCATTCCTGCAAGCTAACGGCGCGACACTCACCTATCTGCCCTTCGTGGTCAAGGCTGCCGCTGAGGCGCTGCGAGAGTTCCCGCGCCTCAACTCCCGTTGGGGCGGCGACCGGATCTTCCTCAAGCAGCGTGTGAACATTGGCGTGGCAGTGGCGACGGACAACGGTCTGGTGGTCCCCGTTGTGCATGACGCAGACGGCCTGACGGTGGCAGGACTAGCTAGTAGTGTGCATGACGTGGCGGAGCGGGCCAGGCGTGGTGCTTTGAAGCTGGAGGACGTGCAGAACGGCACTTTCACCGTCAACAACACCGGCGCTTTGGGCTCCGTGGTGTCTTACCCCATCATCAACTACCCACAGGCTGCCATCCTGACCACTGAGGCCATTATCAAGCGGCCCGTGGTAATGCAGGGTGACGCCATTGCGGTGCGCTCCATGATGAACCTGGCCCTCGCTTTCGACCACCGCATCTGCGACGGTGCAGAGGCTGGAGGCTTCCTGGCCTCCGTGAAGCGGCGGCTTGAAGCCATCACCGTCGACACATCTATCGACTAGTGTGCCGCTCGTCCTGAGGCTCTCGAAGGACAGGTAGGCTGGCGGGTTGCCCCACACCACCAGATTGCCACGCCCCGCTGTCGCGAGCCTCGCAATGACAGAGAAGGGCGCACGGCTGCGCCCCCCTACCTGCGTCACGGCAGCTCCATCCGTATAATGACGGCATACCTGCCACATGGAGTTTGTTATGGCATCCAAGAACACCGGCCCCCGCGACTTTAGCGAAGAGACGGTCACGGCAAAGACGGGGAAGTCGTTGACGGAGTGGTATGCCATCTTGGACGCCTGGGACGGCCCCAGCAAGGGACACACCAAGATGCCGAAGTACTTGCGCGATGACTAGTCGCTCCGCAACCGGAGCCGACGTTAGCCTTACGCCGTGCAGGGTCGCCTGGCTGGGCCGCGACATCGATTACAACGATGCGTGGGCTTTGCAGCGGCGACTTGTTGATAAGCGCGCGGAGGTCGCCATTCCCGATACGCTGCTGTTGCTTGAGCATGCGCCCGTGTACACGGCGGGGCGTCGGTCTGAGCCGGAGCATGTGTTGTTAGACGAGGCTGGCCTGCGAGTGATAGGCATCCCCGTGGTGGAGACCGACAGAGGCGGGCAGGTGACGTACCACGGCCCTGGCCAGCTTGTGGGCTACCCCATCATCAGCTTGACTGAGCGGGACATGGGCCCCAAGCAGTACGTCCGTACGTTGGAGTCGGTGCTGTTAGACGCGCTTGCTGACCTTGGCGTGACGGCGGGAGTCATAGAGGGCCTCACCGGCGTATGGGCGGAGGGCGCGAAAGTGGCGGCCATAGGTGTGAAGATCAGTCGCGGCGTGACCATGCACGGCTTTGCGCTGAACGTGGAGCCTGACATGGGCGCGTATGAGCATATCGTGGCCTGCGGCATCACTGACCGTGAAGTAACGTCGATAGCCAAGTTGCTGGGGCGCTCCGTCGCCATGGACGTGGTACGAGAGCGCGTGACGCATCACTTCGCAAAGTGGTTTGGGGTGCAGATGACGCCCGTGGAGGCTGACGCGCTTTAGGGGCATGAGCTTATCCTTCGAGAGCCTTGGGTCGCGTAGATGGTGCTGATACACAATTGCACAACCTACGTTGCTATCGTTCCCGCGTTCCTCGCCACGCTTGGTTTCCTTGCCTGGGTGAGCATGCTGATTATTCCCATTTCTTTGCGTGAATATAGCCAGTCCTGGCGTGACAGCGTTCATATGAAGAACGTGTGCTAAGGTTGGGCACGATTGAATGGGGGTCACCTTGATGAGGCGTCTTAAACTGGGCATAGCCACCGCCTTGGTGGCCTTACTCCTTAGCTCTGTGGCGTCGCAGGCCCTGGCGGGGACGGGGAGCAATCAAGGCAGCTACGCCATCAACTTCTCACCGGCTGTCGTCACAGGGCAGATCACCAACAGTGGGTCTCCGGTTGCTGGCGCCACAATCACCACCGTAGCCGGACACACAGCCACGGCCAATGGGAGCGGTGTCTACACCCTCCAGCTTGATGCACCTGGCATCTACACCGTTACGGCCAAGAGTGGAGGAGATAGCGCCACAGATACAGTGACAGCTGTCTTTGGCACTTCCGCGACACTTAATATGGCGCTGAGCGGAGCGGCTGCCCCTACGCCCACGCCCACACCTGTGCCCGTCCCTGGAATTTCAAGCTTCGGTTTAATCGCGTTGGCGGCACTCCTGCTGGCGGCGATGGTATTGACGGCGTGGCGTCGCCAACGTGGCGCGGCTGCCGGGCTATTTGTTATTGCAGTGGTGGCCATGCTGCCGTGGGGGAGTGCCACCGCATTGCTGGATACGGCGGCCTCTCTTATTTGGAGCGGACGACCTAGCAGGCAAATGCTCCCGGTGGCATTGCCGTGAACACCTTTACTGGAAACCTGATCGCAGGCCGGTCTCTGTTCTTCATCCCCGGCAAAGGCACTCCCACACAGGCAGGACTCACCTACAACTCTGACCATCGCATGATCAGTTCCCCGTTTGGCGTGGGTTGGAACTTCTCTTACAACATCCGCTACACCAAAGATGCCAGCGGTAACGTGGTTGTCGTCTGGGGAGATGGCCGCACTGATACATTCACCCCCGCCGTTGGCCCGGCTTATGACAGTCCGCCCGGTGTTCATATGATGCTGACGGAACTTGTGGCGGGCGAATTGTTGCTCCGGACCAAGCAGGGCATCAAGTACAACTTCACGAACAACGCTCACCGGAAGCTCACGTCTATTCAGGACCCCAACGGCAACACGCTGTCCTTCACGTATGACACCAACAACCGCCTGGCGACCATCACGGATGCCAGCGGCAGGACCCAAACGCTGACCTACAACGTAGACGGGCGGTTGACGCAACTCACGGAGAACGGGCTTACCCGAAGCTACGCCATGACCTATGACGCATCCGGGCGTCTGACCAGTATCACTGACCCTCTTACAAACACCGAGAGCTTTACCTACGACACAGAGAACCTGCTGACGGGCGTTACGGACAAGCGCGGCAACGCCGTTGCCATCGCCTATACCACTCCTGCCTGGAGCGCGACCACTCGCCTCCCTGCCACGCTGGCTAAGGGGGGCAGTACGCTGGCCCTGGCCTTTAACCAGACCAGTGACACCACCACATACACAGACCCCAACAGCAATGACTGGAAACACGGCTATGATGCCCAGGGCCGAATTATCAGCAGCGCAGATCCTGCACTCCAAGCAACGGTCTATACCTGGGACAGCAACAGGAACCTCACGGGCGTGACCGATCGAAATGGCAACGCGACGACCTTGACGTACGACTCCCAGGGG
>CAVOAJ010000169.1:0-4067 GCA_963693605.1 Dehalococcoidia bacterium
CGCGTGGGGTACCTACGGAAGGGTCATTTTTCTACATAGAAATCATGCCGGCTGATCCTGGGGCGGTACACCCGAATACGGGGTCAGAGGTTAACGCCTCTGCGTCAAAACGCCAGAGCAGCTAGCAGTCCGGCAATACCTGCCACGACAAGCGCAATGACCGTTACCACTGCACTCTCAAGCGAGACCGCACCTACGTACAGCAATGGAAACGTGGCGGCCAGCGCAACCACTGTTGCGTGGCGAAGCGGCTTTATCAACTTTGCAGGGACCATGTAGCCTTACCTCGTCCAGCTTGGGATGAGTGTTACCAACAGCAGCGCTTCCAGCCCTGCCAACAGCACCAACAACAGCACGTAAGGAATCACCAGCTTGAGTATCTCGTTCTCGCGGCCGGAGAGCCCTACCAGAGCGGCTCCAACCAGCACCTTTGCAGGGGCCAGAGAGCTGCCGAAGGAAGCACCCACAGATTGGATGCTGGCTATGGTCACCGTGCCTATGCCCAACGCCCTGGCCGTTTCCACCTGAAGCAGCCCCAGCATGACGTTGGAGTTGGTGTTGCTGCCGGTCATAAATGCCCCCAGCGTCCCGATGAACGGTGAAACTAATGGGAACAGCGGCCCAGAAGCCTGGGCAATGCCATTGGCCAGCAGCGTAGTCATGCCAACGTCAGCCATGACCAAAGCCATCATGACCATGGTGGACACGCCCACGGTGGTGGAGAGTGACTGGTTATAGGTGAGACGCAGTGCCTGCATGCCGGTGCCGGGCCGCCAGTGGCCGGTTAATGCATAAGCGGCCGCCGCCAATGCAACGGACGCTAGGATAAGCGGAGCGGGATGGTTGAGCAGACGTATCACTGCGTAGTTGTTGGCAGCCGCCACCACAAAGCCGTCGCCCGTAGTGAAGCCGGGGTAGTCCAACCCCCAGGCCAGTCCCTTGGCAGCGCTTTTGATGGGTCCTATTTGAGAGATGATGCTCAGCACAATGAGTGAGTAGTAGGGGATAAAGGCCAGATGGAAGTTCATGGGCTTCTCAACGGCCTGTACGCCCGGGTCTTGGGGTGCGTCCACCGTCACCGACTGCGGCACTGACTCGCGTCGCAGCAGCGGAGTCCGGGCAAGGAACCCAATAGCACCCACGGCAATCAGCCCTGGTACGGCGGAGGCAATCTGAGGCGCTCCCAGTGAGACTAGGAGCCACATCCCCGCAGAGATAATCGTGCCTACCACCAAGACGATTGGCACACTGCGCCGCACACTGCTCATGCCACCCTGGATGTGGGCAACCGCCAGTCCTGAGGCAATGGTTGGCACCGCGAAGAGCAGCGCCATGTGCGGGCCAATGGTCTCCCCTGGAATTCCGGTCACCAGTTGGATGGAATAGTAGGAAGAGCCCAGGGAACCGAAGGTGACAGCCCAACCGTGGCCGACCAAGGCGATGGCTGCAGCCCTAGCTAAAGGGAATCCAACCATAACCAAAAGAGGGGCCGTAACGGCTACTGGCACGCCGAATCCAGTGATTCCCTGAATGAAGCCGGAGAAACCCCAGCCCAACAGCAGGGCTTGGGCAAGCTTGTCGTCCGAGAGGCGTGCCATAGTGCGGCCTATGGACTCGATGCCTCCTGTCTTGTCGACAACGTTGAAGAGGTAAACCGAGGTCCAAACAATAGAGAGGACAAAAAGACTCAGGCTCAGACCCTTGGCGCTGGCGATGGCGGTTGTTGTAGTGTCGCCGCCAAAGCCAAAGAAGGCGAGTGCCAGCGCTACCAGGAAGGCCAAGCCCCCGGATTTGGGTGCGCTCCACTTGCGCCACAACATAGTGACCATAAGGACCACAAGTGGCAGGGCGGAGAGCAGCCAATTTGTGAGCGTGAGTGAGGGACCTGACATGTGGGCCTGCGACGGTGGAATGGTGGATGGGGTGCGTACGATGACTTGCCGCGTGTGGGAGCATACCCGCTTCGCTTGCCCCTGACAACGGTAACTATGCGGTACAGGGGCAGTTCTGCGCGGTGAGCGGTGCTACAATAAACGCACTCCAATCAAGCTGCAGCGAGCCTATATTCCCATGTCTTCCTCTTTCATTGACCGCCTTGCCCGGGGACTCATCCTCTGCGATGGAGCCATGGGCACACAGCTATACGCCCGTGGCGGTCACGTATTCGACCAATCGCTGGACGCTGTAAACCTCACGGGATCTGACCTGGTGAAGTCTATTCACCTGGCGTACCTCAGCGCAGGCTCCGAACTCATAGCGACCAATACGTTTGGAGCCAATGCAGTGCGGCTGGCAGCGTACGGGATGGCGGACCGTATGGAGGAGATCAACCGTGCAGGGGTGACCATTGCCCAGGAAGCACGGAGGCTTACAGGCCAGAACGTATGGATCGCAGGCACAATCGGTCCCGCTGGAAGGGCCGGTCACGGCTTTGGGCCGCTCATGACTGCCTCCGCTTATGACGCCTTCTATGAACAGGCCAAGGTGCTAGCTGACGCTGGAGTTGACCTGGTGGCCTTTGAGACCTTTGGTGACATACCGGAGCTTGAGGAGGCTGTGAAGGCGGTGCAATCAGCCACGAACCTGCCCATTGTGGCGCAGATGACGTTTACGGAGGAGGGCCGCACCCTTGGGGGAGAGAGCCCAGAGGCTGTGGTGGCTGCCATGGAACGGCTGAACGTGGCCGCACTGGGCGCAAACTGCTCGGTTGGTCCTGCATCACTACTGCAAGTCATAGAGCGCATGGCCGCAGTTGCACATACCCCCTTGATTGCTCAACCAAACGCTGGACTACCCACGTACAGGGATGGTCGGCTGGTGTACGTATCGTCCCCCGAGTATATGGCAGGTCAGTCCAGGCTGATGATTGAGGCGGGAGCCACGTTGATTGGTGGTTGCTGCGGCACCACGCCAGAGCACATTGCATCAGCGCGTGACGCGGCCAAAGGGGCCCGTCCGCAAGTGCACGGAGTTTCCGCGACGGCACAACCCTTTACACCCACGCCCGAGCGGGAGAGCCCGCCCCGACCTGCGACGCCTAGCGAACCAACGGGCCTCGCGCAGCGCCTTCAACGCGGCGAATTCGTGGTCACGGTGGAGGTTGATCCACCTCGTGGGTTCGACATCAGCACAACGTTGGAGCGGCTCCGTGGCATTGCCGGCACGCTGCATGCAGTCAACGTAGCGGACAGCCCCAGGGCGCAAGGGCGAATGAGCGCGTTAGCCACCGGCAGCCTCATTCAGAGCAAGCTGGGGGTTGAGACCATTATGCATATGGCCATCCGTCACAGAAATTTGGTGGCCCTGCACTCAGACCTCCTTGGCGCTCATGCGTTGGGCATGAGGAACATGTTTGTGGTTATGGGTGACGTACCGGTGACGGGCGACTACCCAAACGCGACGGCGGTGACGGATGTAACGGCTTCCGGGCTGATGGAACTCATCTCCAAATTCAACAGCGGCGTGGATAACGCAGGACGCGCCATTGACCAACCAACCTCGTTCATCATTGGGGCCGCGTTCAATTTCTCGGCACCTGACTTGGATAAGGAGCTTCGCGTGCTGGAGCGAAAGGTCAAGGCAGGCGCCAATTTCCTGCTGACTCAACCCGTTTTCGATCCTGAGCAAGTGGAGAAGGTCTGGCAACAACTTGGTGGTTTCCCCATTCCGGTCATCATGGGAGTGCTTCCGCTGCGTTCAGAGCGCCACGCGCAGTTCCTTCATAATGAGGTACCGGGTATTACCGTGCCAGAGCAGGTGTTCAAACGTATCAGCGCCAAGGACGCTGATGCCGCAGCTGAGGGCATTGCCATCAGCCAGGAGCTAATCCAAGCTATACACTCGCGGATAGCAGGGGCTTACTTCATCCCACCTTTTGGCAGGTACCAGGTGGTTGATGAGACTATGTCCGGGGTGAATGTGCCGGGCCTTGCTTCACCTGGGACGCGGTAGGGACTATCCCGCCGTTTCAGCTTCTTGTGTGGACGGCGGATGCGAGGTACTTCTCAGTGCCGTATCTGGCGGCCAATGGTGCAGGCCAAAGGCGGCCAGCATGGTCCCAAGCGATA
>CAVOAJ010000170.1:0-4053 GCA_963693605.1 Dehalococcoidia bacterium
TGATAGCCAGTCCGGCTCAGATTGAGCAGATTGCCGTGGACGTTTCAGGTGACGCATTGGCATTAGCCCAGCGCTTTTGGCCTGGGCCTTTGACGTTGGTGTTAAAGCGGCGGCCTGAGTTGCCAGCCGAAGTGTCAGGGGGGCTGGACACTGTTGCGGTGCGCCAACCGAATCATCCTGCGGCAATTCAACTGATTGAACTTTCCGGAGGACCCATCACCGGTACCAGCGCTAACGTAAGTGGCGGTCCGCAGCCAATCAGTGCGGAAGAGGTCATTAGGCAGATCGGTGATTTGGTGGATGCAATTTTGGATGATGGCCCTTGCACGGTGGGGGAGCCTTCAACCATAGTGGACACCACCGTGACTCCGTGCCGCGTAATCCGAGTAGGTGCAGTTACGTTGGAACAGTTACGGACTGTCTGCCTTGTTGACGATATTGCTACGCCAGCACCAATGGAATAGGTATGAACTCCAAAATAGAAACTGGACCGATACGTGAGGTATTTCTGGAAGCGGCTGAATACTACGTTGCAACCGTGAACGCGGTTGCTGCTAACCAGTGGGACTTGCCAGGGCTTGGCGTTTGGAACATACGAGCCCTGGTAGGGCACACAAGCAGGGCTCTCCTCACCGTGGAACAATATTCAGCTGAGCCCTTGACTGAGACTCAAGTGGATAGCGCTATCACTTACTTTGTGCGCGCCTTGAATGAGGCTGATTCCAATGAAATAGCGGACCGAGGTAAAAGCGCAGGCATTGAGCTGGGCGCAGACCCGGCCGGAACTGTACGTTCCATTGCAGATAGGGTGTTACAAGGGATTGCAAATGTCCCAGATGAAGCCATATTGGGCACACCCCGCGGTGCCGTCAGGATGGTAGACTACCTTCAAACTCGCGTTTTTGAACTGACGGTACACACCATGGACATCCAAGCGGCGCTCAATCAACCGTTGACGCCTCCTCAGCCCGCGTTACTGACTACCATGCGAATTCTGGCTGACTTAGCAGTTGCGCAAGGTAGGGGTGCTGAAGTTGCCTTGGCGCTAACCGGACGGAACGCACTGGCCTGGCCGTTCAAGTTGCTACCGTGATAGAACCCTTCAGCATTTGGAACAACTGGTGACCTTACCTCCCTCTTTGGAACAGCATCAACCCACCATTGAAGCCGAGCTTCACGCCCTCTTGGACGCGTCCTCCGGCAGTGGCCTCCCTCTATACCAAATCATGGCCTACCAACTAGGTTGGGTGGATAAGCAGGGTACCCCTGAAATGGGAATGGCGCCTGTACGCCTCTACGGAGCCCTCTGTTTGGAGGCGGCGTTATTGGTTGGACAGGAGGTGCCGGCACCAGTAGCCTCAGCCATGGAGATGCTCTACAACTCCATCCAGGTGCATGAGGATATGCAGGTGGGGTCTCCACATTTGGAGAACAGGCCGGCCGTTTGGTGGGAATGGGGCCCGGCGCAGGCAATTAACGTTGGTGATGGCCTGCACGCCCTTGCACGGCTTGGGGCGTTCCGCATGCAATCCACAGGAGCCACTGCGGAGCAAATACTGAAATCAGTGAGTAGCCTTGATAGCACAGCGCTCCGCTTTTATGAAGGCCAATTCTTGGAGCTCACCTTCCAAGAGCGGATAGATATCCTAGAGTCGCAGTACATGAAAATGGCCGAAGCCAAATATGGAACGCTTATTGGTGGCAGCATGGCCTTGGGCGCGCTGACCAATGGTGGCGACGACCAGACTGTAGATGCGCTTCGCAGGGCAGGGGAACTCATCGGCGTAGCAGCTCAACTTACCGATGATTTGAGGCAATTAACGTCTTCACCAGGCACAGAAGGTCCGGCAGCCCGGGTCCTGAACAAGAGCAAGCTCTTCCCCGTGGTCAGGGCGTTGGAAACCGCTACGTTACCTCAGAAAAGGCTGCTGGGTGAGGTGTACTTCAAGCGCGTTATGGAGCCTGATGATGTCGCAAAAGTTAGCAAGGTGGTCGATGAGGTAGGCGCTCGAGAATATACGGAAGCTAAGGCAAAGGAACTGAGGCAAGAGGCCTTGGAACGTATGGCCGGTGTTGGCGTCTCAGGCGCAGCACTGACCCGTTGGGAAGAAATCGTAGATTACATCATGGGGTCATAACAACGGATGTCTAAGAAGACTATTAACGACATTGACTGGAACGGCAAACGGGCGCTGGTACGCGTGGATTTCAATGTGCCCATGGAGCGCGGCACTAACGTCATCTCGGACGACGTCCGCATCCGTGCGGCGCTACCCACCATTCAACACTTGACCAGCCACGGCGCATCCGTCGTGCTCTGTACCCATCTGGGCAGGCCCGGAGGGAAAGCAGATCCTGCATTGGAGCTGCAGTCGGTGGCAAAACGCTTATCAGAATTACTGGAAGCGCCAGTGGAATACGTCCATGACTGCGTGGGGGCTATCGCGGCTAAGCAGGCCAAGGCGCTGAAGCCCGGTGAAGTGATGCTCTTGGAGAACGTCCGCTTCTACCCAGGCGAAGAGGCCAACGATGTTGAATTTGCGAAAGGGCTTGCGGCTCTTGCAGATGTGTACGTGAACGATGCCTTTGGCACCGCGCACCGCGCTCATGCCTCAACGGAGGGGGTGGCGCATCAGTTGCCAGCGGTGGCAGGCCTACTTCTGGAGCGTGAACTTGAAATGCTGGGCGGAGTGCTTGAAAACCCAGCGCGGCCGCTGGGCGCAATATTTGGCGGCGCCAAGGTCAGTGACAAGGTAAAGGTATTGGAGCGGTTGGTAAGCCAGGCTGACGCCATCTTCATTGGTGGAGGCATGGCTGCTACGTTCCTCAAGGCCCAGGGGCATAACGTTGGATCATCACTGTTGGAAGAAGAGATGGTTGGCTTCTGTGGCCAGATTCTAGAGAAGGCGGAGGCCAATGGTGTCGCCGTCTATCTACCGGACGACGTAACCGTCACGAAAAATTTAGAGTCTGGTGCAGAGAGCAAGAAGGTCCCAGTGGACCAGGTGCCTGACGGTTGGATGATTGCGGACATTGGCCCGGCGGCTATCGATACGTTTTTGAGCCACCTCCCAGATATGGGCACCATTGTTTGGAACGGGCCCATGGGCGTGTTTGAGATTTATCCTTTTGATAAGGGCACGGAGGCTGTGGCCAAGGGTGTGGCGTTCAGCGGGGCGGTGACCGTCATTGGCGGTGGCTCCACTGCTGAGGCTGTCGATTTGCTCGGCCTTGCTGAAGAAATGACTCACGTTTCCACTGGTGGCGGCGCATCGCTGGAGTTCCTTGAAGGCAAGGAACTGCCGGGTGTCGCAGCCCTGAATGACGCGTAACCAATCCCGCCCGTAGGACGCGCAGGTAATGGCAACGCCCTTTATAGCCGGTAACTGGAAGATGAACACCACCGTGGATGAGGCGGTGGCCTTGGTGCGCGACATGCGTGGCCCACTGGACGCGCTCAGTGGCATCACCTGTGTCGTGTGTCCACCCTTCGTATCGCTGGCTGCGGTGGCAGGGGAGTTGTCCGGAAGCGTCATAGGCGTGGCCGCACAGAACATGCATCCGGAGGCGAAAGGGGCCTTCACGGGTGAGATATCTCCCGCCATGCTGGAGGGGCTCTGTCGCTACGTTATCCTGGGCCATTCAGAGCGCCGACAGCTCTTCGGCGAAGACGACGCATTCATAAATCGCAAAGTACAGGCAGCGTTGGCCAACGGCCTTGTTCCCATCCTCTGCGTGGGTGAGACCCTAGAGGAGCGGGAAACGGGCAAAGCGCAGAACGTCGTGACTCGCCAGTTGCGTGAAGGTTTAACGGGAGTCGATGCTACTCTCGAAGGCCTAGTGCTTGCTTACGAGCCAGTGTGGGCCATCGGCACAGGCAAGGCTGCGGACGGTGCTACCGCGCAGGAGATCATGGGGCTGATGCGGTCGTTGCTACGGGACATTGCGGGAGACGCTACGGCTGAGGCGACGCCGTTGCTCTATGGCGGCAGCGTTACGCCTGGCAACGTTGCTGAATTTGCCGATCAACAGGACATAGACGGGGCCTTGGTC
>CAVOAJ010000171.1:0-4051 GCA_963693605.1 Dehalococcoidia bacterium
CAGGATGCGGAGCGGATGAGCCCGGAGGCAGCCAACGCTCTACTCAAAACCCTTGAGGAGCCGCCCCCGGACGTCATGCTCGTTGTACTGACGTCTGACATAGACTCCCTGCTCCCTACCGTCATCTCTCGCTGCATGCAATTGGAGCTACGGCCACTGCCCATAGCTGAAGTAACGCAACTCCTCCAAGATGAGTACAGCGTGGCAGCACCGGAAGCGGAACAGTTCGCCCGTCTTTCACGAGGGTGCGTCGGCTGGGCAATCCAAGCCGTGCAGGACCCGGAGCCAGCAGCAGCGTTGCACCAGCGCCTGGAGCGCATCGCCAGCGTATGTGAGGGAGACCTGGACCACCGGTTCTCGTATGCGGACGACTTGGCCCGTCGTTTCCAGCGAGACCGCGCTGCAGGGCGAGAGGAATTGTATCTCTGGCTACGCTGGTGGCGGGATGTCCTCCTCATTCTCCAAGGCCAGACTGACCAGGTGATACACATCACCTGGCAAGAAACTCTGGAACGGCTGGCAAGTAACGTCAGCCCTACAGAAGTTGTACGATGGATTCACGTCATTACAGCGACCCTAGACGCCCTTGACCAAAACGCCAATGCCCGACTGGCGTTGGAAGTGATGATGTTGGAATTACCAGGGGTCCAAGTAGCAAGGGCAGTGGTACGGCTCAAGACCAAAAGTCCCTCGTTATGGGCATCCGGTTCCGGATAGCCGGGCCCATTGTCTATTGCGAGCCCACTGAACCCACGTTGGGTATTGGCGACCAGGTGGTGGTGCAGACTGACGCAGGGCTAGATCTGGGCTGGGTGACGCTACCGCCCGAGCAGCTTGTTCACCGTGACCCCATGCTTCCCTTCTTCACAATGGTGCGTGCAGCTACGCCGGACGACTGCGCTGAGCGAGAACGTTTGGGAGAACAAGAAGCATCCGCGTTGGTAAATGCAAAACGTGCGCCCAGAGGCCTTAGCCTGCTCATGAAGTTTGTTTACGCCCGTTACTCCCTGGACGGCAAGCGGCTTCTGCTGGAGTTCTCCGCAGAGTCCCGCGTGGACTTCCGGCTATTGCTTCAGAAGCTCCGTGAGTCGCTCCGCGTCCGGATAGAACTACGCCAGGTGGGCCCCAGAGATGAAGCTAAGGCCATTGGCGGGCTTGGCACGTGCGGCTTGGAGCTATGTTGCACCAAGTGGATGGGCAAGTTTGACTCCGTGACAATGCGCATGGCCAAGGAGCAACGACTTCCCACCAGCGCGGAGCACCTGGCAGGCCAGTGTGGACGCTTGAAGTGTTCCCTCCGCTTTGAGTACCAGCAATACGTGGAGATGAACGCCGTGCTGCCAAAGATTGGTGAGCAGGTACGCACTCCGGACGGCATTGGCCGTGTTGTTGTGGGCCATCCGCTGAAGGAAACGGTGTCAGTGCTTATTGACGCCGCAGATGACGACGACTACCGCCGGACGGTGGAAGTGCCGCTGGCCAAGCTCCAGCGGATTGAAGCCTCAACTAACTAAACCTACTCCAACACCTCCCTGTCTGAGGAAATGCGCCTTACCCGGCAGCGACTACCTTGTCATTGGGCACAGGGACGCCTGCCATCCACGGCATAAATTTACGCCACTCATCAAGGATGGGGCGATGGAAGAACATGGCGTAGGGATGAGCAGCAGGCGCTTTGGGCTCCTTCATGAGCAGCATCCCCGCTTCTTTGGGCGTACGCCCCGCCTTTCGGTGGTTGCACTTTGAACAGGCGCACACAATGTTGTCCCAAACGTGGGTCCCTCCGCGAACGCGAGGGACCACGTGGTCCAACGTGAGGTCGCTGGTGACAAGGCCGCAGTACTGACACGTGTAGCTGTCACGCAGAAATACTTCCCGGCGGGAGAGCCGCCGGATAGGAATAGGCCGCCGCACCAAGTGGAACAGTCGGATTACTGAGGGGATAGGGAACTTGGACATGGTGCTGTGAAAAGCATCCAGTCCGTCTTCCAATATCTGTGCCCTCTCATTGAGGACAAGCACAACCGCTCTGCGCTTAGTGCAGAGATTCAAAGGCTCATAGTTTTGGTTGAGGACCAATACGGGTAGGTTCAACATGCCCAACCGAGGCCTGGTTCTTCCCTAAACTGAGGCCATAATAGACCGCAACGTAACTGAAAGTAAACCGCGGCCTATCAGCCCAAAAGCAAGCACTCCCCGCTACTGGACAAGGTCCGTGACTCTGTCGAATTCACTGGGAAGCAGAGCCAGCACGCCAGGAAGGAACGCATCTCCAAAGAAGCCGGCTAGCACCGAGTTTTCCACTGTTCCGTCCAGGGAGCCAAAGGGCACCACGCCCATTACGCCAATCACTGCCGTGAGTCCCAAAGATGACATGAACAAGCCCAAGACCATTCCCGCTACGTTGTCCACCCATCCAAGCATCAGCAGCGTCAAGACCTTCTTCAGCAGTCTGCTCAGCACCATGGAGGCAGCTATGATGACCACGAGGACGGTGGCAAAGGCCGCAACTTTAGCCCAGGTCGGGCTGTCGATGAATCCGTCAAACACGTTCGACAGGCCGTCGTAGGTCTGTCCCGCCACGACGACGCCGACCACCAAGCCAATCAGCGTGAGGACGGTGCCAATGATGCCGCGCCGCCATCCAAAAAACGCTGCCACCACCAGTACAACGGTGATGAAGAGGTCTAGTCCGTTCACGATGTCGCCTCCTCAAGTGACGTATCTGGTGGCTGCCAGTCCACTCTTTATGCGCGCCAAGTAGCGCGGCAGCCGCGTCTATGAGCATGCCCACCCATCACACAAGGGCAGATAAAACGCTCTTCCATTCAGTCTACTATGTGGTGCCTAGAATGGAAGAAGGCACCGGCCACGGAAGTAGCCAAAAGTCCCACCAAAAAGCCACCGGCAACATCACTTGGCCAGTGCACTCCCCAAGCCACGCGCGCAGCACCAACCAGCACCGGCAGCACTGCAAGGAGCGTTAACGCCACCTGCCTACGCCGTCCAGTCAGCTGCGGGCTCCCTGCAAGCAGAACAAATATGGCGCCAAAGTAGGCCATGGCAAAAGTGGCATGACCGCTAGGGAAACTGGGTGATGAGGCCATTCCCAGCACGTCCAAGCCGTCCGGCAGCACCGGGCGGGGGCGGTCAACAACGTATTTGAGGACTTGGGTGGTGATTACCGCACTGAGTATGACCATCAGCAGAAAGGCTGCTTGTCGCCGCTGCTGCACGTACATGAGCCACACTACACTGCCAGCAGAAAGGGTTACTTGCCCCTTGGTGGCGCCAATGGAGTTCAGCACATTGAGCACCGGCTCCGTGGTCCCGTTGACCATACCCTGCAGCAACCGGACGCCGTCCAGGTCACCCGGCCAGCGGTCCCACATAGTGGCGGACACGCTTGCGGCTGCAATTATAAGAACCAGGATTGCAATTCTCAGCATGAAAGTTCCCGGCCAGGCTACATTTGGAGTTTGGCTGTCAGGAGAGAGAGGCTAGCTCTTAATGATGTGCTCTTCACCGGGGGCGTGGACCCATACGCGACTGCCCCTGACCTCCGCTTTGTAAGCCTCTGTGTCTTCAGCAAAGCGGTCCAGGCATTCACCAGTCGCTAGGTCAAAAACAGCAGCATGGGACGGGCAGATTACCGTGCGCCCTTCAATCCGGCCTGACGCCAGGGCGGCAAAGAGATGTGGGCAGCTGTTATCCAAGCTGTAGACATCCTCACCATTCCAGAACAGGGCTATCTCATGAGGACCAATGCCTGGCGCGCGGAACTGAAACACCAAAGACCCTTTCTGCTTGAGTTCTTCAAGGTCGCAAAGGTCAAAATCATCTGGGGATGGGGTGGTCATTCACTCGCCTCTTCATATGGTGACAGATACGGCCGCCGAGGTTACTGAAGTTCTATCAGCGGAGCTCCGGCAATGACCGTCTGGTTTGATTTAATCTTGATGGACTTTGCAGTGCCCGCCGCAGCGATGCGCACGCTCTGTTCCATTTTCATGCTTTCCAGAACGCAAATCTCATCCCCGGCTGCCAACTG
>CAVOAJ010000172.1:0-4021 GCA_963693605.1 Dehalococcoidia bacterium
CCATGTGGAGCAAACTTACGCGGCCTCAAATCTTCTTCCCTGTTTTAGCCATTGCTATTCTCTCATTCTTCGTTGTCCTGCCGCTTGTCGTAATGGTGCTGGCCAGCGTCAGACCTGTTGGCACCTCTGTCTTTGAGGCTGGCCCCTTTACGCTGGACGGTTACTCACGCGCCTACGAAAATCTGAATATGCTGAAGGTGTTGAAGAACACGCTCATATTCGCCTTTGGCGCCGTAGGCTTTGGCCTACCCCTCGCGTTTATGTTCGCGTACTTTACAGAGCGCACGGACATGCCGTTGCGGAATGCCATGTACAGTTTGATGTTCATCCCCATGAGCATTCCAGTGTTCGCCACAGCTCTGGGTTGGGTGCTTCTGCTGGGCCCACGTGCGGGCACGCTCAACCAGTATCTGAGGCTCATATTTGGGCTGGATACCAATGAGGGCCCGTTCAACATTTTTTCAATGGAAGGCCTGATTTTTGTCCAAGCGTTGGGACTGGTTCCCTCCATGTGGCTATTTCTAGTCAGCGTGTTGCGGAATATGGATCCCAGCCTGGAGGAAGCGGGCGGCGTTTCTGGGGCGAGTAAACTGACGGTGCTACGGAAGGTCACCTTGCCCTTGATGCGCCCTGGCATTGGTGCAGTCCTCATTTTCTTCTTTATTGTGAGCGTAGAGAGCCTTGAATTGGCGTTAGCTCTTGGGCCAACAGCTGGTATTCAAGTGCTCAGTACTACTATTTTCTACGCTTTGAGCCCTGAAGCTACCAACGGTATTGACTATGCGGTTCCCGCCGCATTCGGCATGATTGGCTTGGCGATGGGAATTGTTGGTATTGCCTTTTATATGTACTTGATACGTCAGTCTTCCAAGTACGCTGTTGTGACGGGCAAGGGCTTCCGTCCCAAAATCGTCCGCTTGGGCAGATGGAAATGGGCCGCAATTGGCCTGATATTTTTATATATGACAATCAAAGTCATCATACCCGTGAGCATCCTTGTGATGACCAGTTTCCTCCGGTTCTACCAACCCCCCGTGCCAAAGGTATGGGATAGCATGGTATGGACATTTGCTAATTATGAAGACCTGTTGAGCTACCGATTCTTTGGTCGGTATTTCTTGAACACAATCTATGTAGCCATCGGAGCAGCTACGCTGACCATGGTGCTAGTGAGCTTCTTCTCATGGGTTGTTGTGCGGTTCCCTGGGAAGTTGACCAAGGTGGTGAACGTGCTTGCGTTCATGCCTCTGGCAATCCCCGGCGTGATTTCCAGCTTAGCTTTCTTCCTTCTGTTCATCGGTACATCGTTCTACGGCATACTTCCGGTGTTGATCGGGGCCTTTGTTGCCCGGTACATCGCCTTCGGCACGCGAGTCATGCATTCCGCTCAGCTTCAGATTCACAAAGAGCTGGGTGAGGCGGCCATGGTGAGCGGCGTTGGGGCACTACGGACATTCTGGTACATTGACCTGCGCTTGCTCATACCCGCTTTCATGAATGGTTGGCTGTGGGTATTGACCCACGCAGCCAAAGACTTCTCAGTGGGCTTGATATTGGCGTCCGCCAGTTCACTGATGGTGGGAAACATCATCTTTGGGCTGTTCAGTGGCGGGAGCTTCCCGTCATCTGCGGCCATGATGATGGTGCTGGTGGTCTTCAACCTGTCTATTGTGCTGGCAGGTAGGCGCTGGATAACGAAGGCCGTTCGGGGATAGGGCCACCACATAACGAAGCTTCACACTGTTTGGTGAGGAGGCTGCATGGCTAGGCGAACAATGTCTATGGCCATCATGAAATTTGACCGTACCCAGGCTCTTTTGAGTCGGGCGGTGGATGTGCCTGACGTTCTGGTCTCACAAGCCCACCCCAGGGTTGCGGTTGAGGGTTTTGTAAACGGCATCTATGACGCGGCTGAGATACCCGTTGCTCGCTACTTTTTCCTGAAGGACAATGGTGAGCCTGTCACGGCCATCCCCGTGTTTACCGACCGCATCTTTGTCCAGCAGTACGCCGTCACCCGGCCGGACTCCGGCATCAAATCACCAGAAGACCTTCGGGGGCGGAAGGTGATGATCCCCGGTTACTACCTAACGTCTTCCATATGGCATCGTGGCCTCCTCAAGGACAATTTTGGGGTTGAGCCGCATGAGATTGAATGGGTGACGTTTTACCCAGAGCGAGACCCTCGCATGAGTCCGCCGGAAGGAGTAAAGGTGACTCACGTTCCGGCAGAACGCATGGGCATCAAGCTGCTACTTGATGGCACCGTGGACGCCCTGATGCTGGAATGCACCGGCCCCATGCAGGGTGATGAATCGGACAGGATAGTGCCGGTGTACCAAAACGTGGACCAAGTGTTGCGAGACTGGTACCAGCAAACTCACTTCCATCCCGGCGTTCACATCATTGGCGTACGTCAATCCGCTGTGGATGAGCGCCCTGAATTTCTTGAAGAACTCTGTCATGCGTTTGATGAGGCCAGGGGCTTGACGTACAAAGTCTTGCAGAATGAACGGCAGACAGCCCTGCCCATGATGCGTTCTTACCTGAATGAGACGAAGGCCCTCTTTGGCGACGACCCATGGCCGTATGGGTATGACAATATCCAAGCAGAAATTGCCCAGGCATTGTCGTACGCGCATGACCAGGGGCTGACCAAGAGCCTGCAAACTCCTGAGCAGCTCTTTGAAAAACCGGCCCGAGACTTCCGTTTCAAATCCCGTATGGCCTACGGCTCTGATCCTTTCATGCACCCAATGCCGTAGCTTTATGTCAATCACCATAGGCATATCAGACTTCATTGACGACGCCACCCCAAAGGCGGGCGAATTTGCGCGCGCGGCTGAGGCTGCGGGCTTTGATGCTCTGGGCATCCGTGATCATCAGGCCGATGGGCGGGACGCTTTTGTACGGCTGACAATTGCCGCGCTCAATACGTCACGGCTCACCCTTTACCCTGCGGTTAGCAATCCACTGACACGACATCCCAGTGTGTTGGCGTCCTTAGCCAATACGTTGCAGGAGGTTGCGCCAGCCAGAGCTAAGCTGGTGCTTGGAGGAGGCGACGCCGCAGCTGGTGAGATGGGGCGCAGAGGAGCTTCGTTGGATGAGATGCGGGATGCCGTGTTATCAATACGCAGATTGCTTGCCGGTGAGGGCGTACGGTTTGGAGAAGGCGCTGAAGTAAAAATGCTGAACACCAGCAGCCCGCCCACGCCTGTGGCAGTTAACGCCAGCAGCCCTCGGATGCTTGAACTGGCAGGTGAGGCTGCTGATGAGGCCGTCCCCATGGTGGGCATTCACACTGCCATGGTGGCGCGGGCAAGGGAGCATCTTGCAGAAGGGGCAAAGAGGGCAGGGCGCCCGGCGGACACTATCCCGGTGACGTACATGATGCCGGTCTGCATGAGCGCCACCACGGAAGAGGCCCAGGCGAATGCGCGAGGCATAATTTCTATGTGGCTCAGACGGAAGCAGCGCCTGTTTGGCGTGGTGCTGAGGGAGATGGGCATGGACATACCGCCGGTACAAGGGCCGGAGGACATATCGGACGCATTGCTGCCGGACCTCTGTGACGCCATGGGGCTGGTTGGCACGCCGGAACAATGCGCAGAACGGCTTCAACGCTTCGTTGCTGAGACCGGCGCTGAGCGTCTCCATTTCCTGGTCTACGGCCCAACGAGCGAATATCAAGCTACGCTTCGTGATTTTGAGCGGGTTATTTTGCCTAGCATCAGGTAAGCTAAGCGTCGCTGAGCACCACCCATTCCATCACGTGGAGGCCCCATGCTCTCCTGGCAGTCCCACCAGTTCATGACCATGGCCATTCAGCAGTACGACCGCACCAGGCCGCTGATTGACCGCGCGGTCAATGTACCCAACGTATTTGCCATGCACGCGCCGCCTCGTACGAGCGTTGAGGGCCTGCTGCGGGGCGCATACGATATTGCTGAAATGCCCATGGCCCGGTACGTGTTCCTGAAAGAGCAGGGTGAGCCTTACACCGCAATTCCCGTGCTGC
>CAVOAJ010000173.1:0-4015 GCA_963693605.1 Dehalococcoidia bacterium
AGTGTCCAGCCCCCCTGACACTTCGGCTGGCAACTCAGGCCGCCGCTTTAACACCAACGTCAAAGGCCCAGGCCAAAAGCGCTGGGCTAATGCCAATGCGTCACCTGAAACGTCCACGGCAATCTGTTCAATCTGAGCCGGACTGCCTATCAAAACAGGAAGACCCTGGCCGGTGTGTCGGCCTTTAATGGCAAACACTCTGGCAACAGCATCATGGTTATATACAGAAGCCGCCAACCCATACAAAGTGTCGGTGGGAAAGGCAATAACACCACCCTTGCGTAGCAAGGTTGCTGCAACGATACGGTTCCGGGGGGTATCAGGTAGATGTTGCATTGGAAAACGGCCTTTTGCAGGGCGATTTTCGCCTTGACGAGTATAGCATGGAGGCTGTAGTTTTCAGGCAACCTCCCAATCCCAAGACACGGCTCTCAGGAGCAAACATGAAGAGACCTTCTCAGGCGTCACAGCAAGGGCCCGGCCAGCGGGTCACAATCAGTGGCGACATAGAAGTCTCTACTTATTTAGAGATATCCCAGGAGAAGCAGGCGCAACACCGCAAATCCTCTTCTCCTAAGAATGCGCATCAAGAACGGATGGCCTCTGAGACCATCCTTGTCATGGACTTCGGCTCCCAATACAGCCGGTTGATAGCCCGCCGCATACGGGAACTCCATGTTTATTGTGAGCTCATCACCGCCCAGACAACATGGGATGAAGTGGAGCACCTCAACCCCAAGGGTGTCATTCTGAGCGGTGGCCCAGCCAGCGTTTACGAAGATGATGCGCCGGTTGCACCAGCATGGGTCTACGGCAAGGGCTTGCCTGTCTTAGGCATCTGCTATGGCATGCAACTCCTGGCCCACCAACTAGGCGGTAGGGTTGAGCCCAGTACAGAGCGCGAGTACGGCCATGCCGAACTCTATCAAAACGACGAGTCCAGCCCTCTTTTCAATGACTTACCCCACTCTCTTCCTGTATGGATGAGTCATGGAGACCGGGTGGCTGAGCTTCCCCCTGGCTTCAAAGTATTAGCGTACACAGACAACGCGCCCATTGCTGCTATGGGCAACGACACTGGGATGTTGGGCATTCAGTTTCACCCGGAGGTTGCCCACACCCCTCCCGGCAAGGCAATCATTGAGAACTTTCTAGTTAAGGTTTGCGGCTGTGCCCAAGACTGGACGGCGGCCAACTTTGTTGAAGAGGCCGTTGAGCAGATTAGGGCACGTGTGGGCACTGGCAGAGTGATATGTGCGCTCTCTGGTGGCGTAGACTCCGTGGTTGTTGCAGCCATTGTGCACCGCGCCATTGGAGACCAACTAACCTGCATCTTTGTGAACAATGGACTCATGCGCCGTGAGGAACCGGAGCGCGTGGTCCACACTATTCAGCAGAACCTCAAAATGAACCTTATCCACGTAGATGCCCAGGAGCGGTTCCTGGCTGCGCTGGCTGATGTGGTGGACCCTGAAGAGAAGCGGAAGATCATTGGCAAGGAATTCATTGTGGTCTTTGAGCAAGAGGCCACCAAGTTAGGGCAGGTGGATTTTCTTGCTCAAGGCACTCTGTACCCAGACGTCATAGAAAGCCAGTCTCCTGAGAACAAAGCGTCCGCCAAGATAAAGACGCATCACAACGTTGGCGGGCTTCCAGAAAATATGGCGATGAAGTTGATTGAGCCACTTCGCTATCTTTTCAAGGATGAAGTCCGTGAGGTTGGGCTGGAGCTTGGACTACCGGAAGAGATGGTATTTCGTCAGCCCTTCCCTGGGCCAGGGCTAGCCATCCGCATCATTGGTGCGGTGACGCTGGAGAAGCTGGACGCCCTGCGCACGTGCGATTGGGTGGTCATGGATGAAATCAAAGGCTCCAACCTTTACCGGGACCTTTGGCAGAGCTTTGCCGTGCTTACAGACACTCGTAGCGTTGGCGTCATGGGTGACTTCCGCACCTACGGGCACGTGGTAGCTATACGTGCCGTCACTAGTGATGATGCCATGACCGCAGACTGGGCTCGCCTGCCCTACCAGGTCTTGGCCAAGATATCCAACCGTATCGTCAATGAGGTGCCGGAGGTCAACCGTGTGGTGTATGACATCACCAGTAAGCCGCCAGGCACTATCGAATGGGAATAGTCCCAGGCCATAACGCTTAGCCATTTGCATATTCCTCAAGTAAGGGCGAGAAACGCATGAAAGTCCTTGTCATTGGCAACGGCGCAAGAGAGCACACAATACTGTGGAAGCTCTCTCAGAGTCCCCGACACCCTGAACTTTACGCAGCTCCCGGCAACGCGGGCACCGATGCCCTGGCCACCAACCTGGCAATCCCCGCTGACCACGTAGACTCCCTGCTCCGTGCCGTAAAAGAGCACTCCATAGACCTGACCATTGTTGGCCCTGAAGCCCCACTGGCTGCGGGCGTGGTGGACCGTTTCCGTGCCGAGGGGCTAGCCATCTTTGGGGCCACGCAGGCCGCAGCCCAGATTGAAATCAGCAAAGCCTTTTCCAAACAACTCATGGCTCAGGCAGGCGTCCCAACCGCGGGCTTCCGCATCTTTGACACTTACGCGGAGGCATCCTCCTACGTTCAGTTACGTGGCGCACCCGTGGTGATCAAGGCAGACGGGCTGGCTGCGGGCAAAGGAGTCGTGGTTGCGGGGACGGTTGATGAGGCAGTCCACGCCTTGGACGACATCATGCGAAAACGGGCATTTGGCACCGCCGGGGATCAAGTCATTGTGGAAGACTGCCTGGTGGGCCAAGAGGTGAGCATCTTTGCCTTCACAGACGGGGTCAACATATCGCCGTTGGTGGCTGCTTGCGACTACAAGCGCATCGGTGATGGTGACCAAGGCCCCAATACTGGAGGCATGGGCGCCTATAGCCCTCCACCCTTTTGGGACGCAGCGATGGAACAACAGTTGCGAGAAACCGTCATGGTTCCGGTTATAAGGGCATTGGCAGAGGCTGGGACACCCTATACGGGGGTGCTCTACGGCGGCATCATCCTGACGGACACGGGGCCTCAAGTGCTCGAGTTCAACGCTCGGCTGGGCGACCCCGAGACTCAAGTAGTGCTTCCCCGTCTCGAAAACGACCTACTGGACGTGGTGGAAGCGGTGCTTTCAGGAAACCTTGCGTCCATTGATCTGCGGTGGTCAAGCGATGCATGTGTTGGCGTGGTGCTTGCCGCTGAGGGTTACCCCGGTGTATATGAAATTGGTAAGCCACTAGCAGGGCTCGATAGCTTACCCAACGACACAATGGCCTTTCATGCGGGGACAACTAAGCAGGAAGGTGCCGCAGTCACTAGTGGGGGGCGTGTGCTGACGGTGGTTGGCCGCGGCGCTTCACTTGCCGATGCGCGGAGCAAAGCCTACGCAGTCGCCAAAGACGTCACCTTTGAGGGTGCGTACCATCGCAGCGATATAGCAGATTTCGGGAAGTAAGGGCTAGGCGTCTTCCGCCAGCCGGAACCCCATGAACTGCCAACGGTCCTTTGGCTGGAAAAAATTCCGGTAGGTGGGCCTTATATGGGAGACCGGTGTCACGCAAGAGCCGCCCCGCAGCACCATCTGGTTCATCATGAACTTGCCGTTGTACTCTCCCAACGCTCCGTCCAGCGTCTTATATCCTGGGTAGGCCAGATAGGCGCTCTGCGTCCATTCCCAGACATCACCAAACACCTGGTCTAATTTAGAGCCGTCTCCCATGGCGGGTATGGGGTGGAAGATGCCTGATTCCAGCAAGTTGCCTTCCATGGGCTCTGGAGCAGCCGCGTGCTCCCATTCATCTTCCGTGGGCAGCCGCTTGCCCGCCCAATGCGCATAGGCATCAGCCTCAAAGTAGCTCACGTGAGTAACGGGCCCGTGCACGTCTACCGACTTCATACCTGACAACGTTTGGGACCACCATGCGCCGTCAAGGCGCTCCCAGTAGAGTGGCGCGTTCCATTCCTGCTCCTGGGCAGTCCCCCACCCGGCCGACAACCATAGGTCAGGCCGTTCATA
>CAVOAJ010000174.1:0-4014 GCA_963693605.1 Dehalococcoidia bacterium
TCACCATTGGCCATGGCCACGGCCCACTCAACCACTTCCATGAATGGTGGGCGCCCTTATAAGAAGGTAGGCGAGGGTTCAGGAATATGGCTCAGCCACGCCGTTACCCTTTTCAAGTATAGAGTTGCGTGATTCCCTTTTGTGCTATAATCGCTCCGATATTTTGGGAAACCCCGAAGGCCTTTTTAGGGAGGTGCCGTCTTGATTACGCAACGAAAGGGAGACTTGGCCGCGAAGGTTGCTGGGAAGCTGGGTGCATCACGCTCAGCCGGTGACGCTGCATTGAATGCGGTCTTGGACAGTATTCGCGAGGCTCTCACCGCTGGCGACCGTGTGGTACTCACCGGCTTTGGCGCATTTGAGGTACGCCAGGTCAAGGAGCGCCAGGTCAGGGCCATTCGTGGCAGCCAGGCTGGTCAGAAGGTCATGGTCCCCGCTCACAAGCGGGTAGGCTTCTCCTCCGGCTCAGACCTCGGCAACGCAGTCCGCGGTCGCAAGTAGCCACAGACCAGAGTTTCACAAGGCTAAGCATATAGAGATTCGGGGCCTCCAATTGGGATGGCCCCGAATTGTGCTTTATCCTCGTTTCTTCGCAAGCCGCCTAAGGCGACGCCTCCAGTCTCCCCGACATTGGAGTGCCGTTACAGGCGGCTATCGCATTCTCCGCCGCCATGGTGGTCATACGCCTCCGAGTGGCAACCGTGGCGCTGCCAATATGCGGCGTCATCACCACGTTGGAGAACCCGTAGAGCGGATGGTCAGAGGGCAGCGGCTCCGGCGTCATCACGTCCAAGCCTGCTCCTGCAATTACGCCGTCCTTTAGAGCCTCCACCAACGCCTCTTGATCAACCACTTCACCACGAGAGGTATTGATGAGGTACGCCGTGGGCTTCATGGCCCGTAGAGCCTTAGCGTCAATAAGGTGCTGCGTCTGTTCAGTGAGCGGTACGTGGAGGCTTACAAAGTCAGCCTCACCCAGCAACTCAGGCAGCGCTTGCACGTACTCAACACCCAGCTCCTGCTCGTCTTCAGAGTGCCTCCCTTTTGCAGTGTAGAGAACCCGCATATCAAACCCCTTGGCCCGTTTTGCCACCTGGCGGCCCATCTTCCCTAGGCCTACGATGCCCAGGGTCTGGTGATGGACATCATGTCCCAGCCATTTTAGTGGGTCCCAAGGCCCCCAACGACCCGCGCTGGCATCCTGACCGGCCTCCACAATCCGCCGTGACACGGCCAATATCAAAGCAAAGGCCAAGTCAGCGGTGGTCTCCTCCAGTACCCGGGGAGTGTTAGACATCAGCACCCCTCGCTCAGCAGCGGCGGCTAGGTCAAAGTTGTCGTAGCCCGTGGCAACGTTGGCCACCACCTTGAGTGTCGGTACGGCGTCCAGCAACGCGGCGTCCACCCGCTCTGTCACCATGGTAATCAGCGCCACGCACCCCTTGGCACGTTCGCGTAGCTGCTCCGGTGTGGGTGGCGTCCATTCCTCCCACACGTCCACACTTGCAAACTCACGGAGGAGAAGGTCAACAGCGTCAGGGTGGATATGCCTGGTTACAAACACTCTGCCATCTATCATTTAGGAGGCCTCCTGGAACCCCATTGTACTGACTGTATGGACAAATGACCGCTACGACAGTCCCACCTTCCAGTCGTCCATGGAATTAGCTACCATACGCTGGCCATGGATGAGAAGCCCGCTCGTTACATAGCCTTGGTGGACCTGGACGCCTTCTTTGCCTCCGTGGAGGTACTGGAACGTCCAGAACTCAAGGGCAAACCCGTGCTCATTGGCGGTTCCGCCTCTGGGCGAGGTGTGGTGGCGGCCGCATCCTATGAGGCTCGTAAATTCGGTGTTCACTCAGCCATGCCCATGGCCCTTGCGCTACGGAAGTGCCCCCAAGCCATAGTGCTGTCCACGCGACATCAGCTCTACCGCCAGTACTCCAAACGCGTCGTGGACATACTCCGCAAGGCCACTTCACTGGTCCAGCAGATGTCTATTGATGAGGCTTACCTAGACCTAGCGGAGGTAGCCAATTCCCTGGCTGAGGCTGAAGCGGTAATGCTACGCGCCCAAAAGCAAGTATGGGATGAGGTAGGGCTCCCCTGTTCTGTGGGCTTGGCTGCCAACAGAATGGTGGCCAAAATATCCTGTGAAATAGGCAAGCCATGGGGGTTCATGCTGGTAGCGCCGGGAGAAGAGGCGGAATTCCTTGCCCCACTGCCAGTGAGGGAGATGCCGGGAATAGGGCCCAAAGCCGCTGAACGGCTCCAGGCAGAGGGGTTAAACACTCTGGGGGAACTGGCCTCAGCCCCGCTATCGCAGCTCATGTCGCTCTTTGGCCCATGGGGCGCGGTGTTGCAACGCCGCGCCATGGGAGATGACCCATCGCCGGTGCAGACGGAGCGTGAGACCAAGTCCATCAGCGCCGAGGAGACCTTTGTTCAAGACATCGACGATCAGCAGGCTCTCTACGAAGAACTGGACCGCCTGTCAGAGCAGGTCGCGGAGTCGCTTCGGAAGCAGGACTACCTCGCTCGCACCGTAACCCTAAAGCTACGATACGCTGATTTCACCACCATCACGCGCTCTATAAGCAGGCCCAATGCAACAGCCAACCTTCAGACTATTGAAGAGGCGGCACACCAGCTCTTGGACGCGAACTGGGATCAGGGACAAACAGTCCGATTAGTGGGTGTTGGGGTCAGCAACCTCCGTCCGCGCCAAGCTGAAGGCCAGCTAGCCATGGAACTGCCGTAGATAATAGTCACTGCTCCGTGATACCGTCATTCTCACCACCACACACGCGCATTATGGAGGCCCAACGCAGTGCTGCTCATTAATGAAGATGAAGTCCGCCAACTCCTACCCATGGACGAATGCATAGACGTGCTTGACCGGCTCTTTGCCGATGCTGGGCAGGGACAGACGGCCAACGTCAGCCGTTACCGTATGTCGCTCCCCAAAGGACTGCACCACAACCTGGCCGGCATGAGCATGGCCTTTGGCGCGTCAGGGCTTAAGACGTACGTCAGCGCAGGTGGCGGCAGTCCCGCCAAGATGCTGGTGCTCCTCTACAGCATAGAGACCGGTGAACCACTCACGCTGATGAGCGCCAACGCCCTGGGGCAAATCAGGACAGGGGCGGCTAGCGGTGTGGCCAGCAAGTACATGGCCAGGGAGGACGCTCAAACGGTGGGTGTCATTGGCAGCGGCTATCAGGCGGAGACGCAGCTTGCCGCCGTGTGCGGTGTGCGCTCCATCACGCAGGCATGGGTCTATAGCCGCACGCCTGAAAAACGAGACTCTTTCGCGGAGCGCATGACCGCCCAGCTAGGCATACCCGTAGCTGCCGTGGAAACACCTGAAGCGGCGGTGGCTGAGTCGGACGTGATCATCACCATCACTAACTCACGAGAGCCCGTCTTCAATGGCGACGCCCTACGACCTGGCACGCACATCAACGCCGCTGGCAGCAACCACTGGATGCGCCGTGAGTTGGACGAAACGACGATACGCCGCAGCGACCTCATTGTGGTGGACGACTTGCCCCAGGCAAAGATCGAATGTGGTGAGTTGTTCTGGGCCCATGAGCGCAGGGCATTCCGCTGGGAGCAAGTGGTTGAGCTTGGCACTGTTGTAGCAGGCGTCCACAAGGGCCGTCCCAGTGAGAACGCCATCACGCTCTTTGAGTCCCAGGGCATTGGCATTGAGGACGTTGCTGCGGGGATGCACGTATATCAAAAAGCGGTAGCGCAAGGGCTTGGGCGCCAGGTGGAACTCTAAGGTGACACCGTGCGCGACCTCATCTACACTGGAAGCTACGAGGTAACCACTCCCATGACCAATGTCGACATAACGCCCCAGTCCATTGAAATTCAGGAAGACGGCCTAGGACTACAGTGGCATGACGGGCACCAAACGGTGCTCCCGTTCCGTTTCCTACGCGGCAATTGTGGCTGCGCGGTCTGCGTGGATGAAATGACCCACACGCGAAAGGTTGGCGTTGA
>CAVOAJ010000175.1:0-4001 GCA_963693605.1 Dehalococcoidia bacterium
GACGCTATCCCTGGCCCAGCGCGTTGACCACCGAGTCTCCCACCTGGGAGGTGTTGGCGTGGCCTCCCAGATCAGGCGTCAGGGTCTCACCGTCCGCCAGCACTTGTAGCGTAGCCTTCTCCACCGCGTCAGCCGCGGCCTCCTCACCAAGGTGTCGGAGCATCATGGATGCCGACAGGATGGCCGCCATGGGGTTGGCCGCTCCCGTGCCTGCTATGTCCGGTGCGCTGCCGTGGACTGGCTCAAACATGGATGGGAAGCGTCGCTCCGGGTCCACGTTGCCACTGGGGGCCAGGCCCATGCTCCCAGTGATGATGGCCCCAATGTCCGTCAGGATGTCGCCAAACAGATTGCTGCCCACCACCACGTCGAAGGCCTCCGGTCGGCGAATGAAGTCCATGGCGGCGGCGTCCACCAGTAGGGAGTCGGTGGTTATGTCAGGGTAGCGTTCGGCCACGGTCTCAAAGGCGTGGTCCCAGACAATCATGCCGTAGCCCTGTGCGTTGGACTTGGTGACTGACGTTACGTGGTTCTTCTTGTTCCTTCGTGTTGCCAGTTCAAAGGCGTAGGTGATGACTCGCTCACATCCCTTTCGCGTGAACACGCCTGTCTGGATACCAATCTCCTCTGGAAAGCCCTGGTATTGGAACCCACCCACATTGGCGTACTCGCCCTCCGTGTTCTCGCGTATCACCACCATATCGATATCGCCAGGAGCCTTACCTTTTAATGGGGACTCCACACCAGGGTAGAGGACGCTGGGGCGTTCGCAGACGTACTGGTCAAAGACGCGGCGTATGGGCAGCAACAGTCCATTCAGCGTGACGTGGTCCTGAATATTCGGGTGACCCACCGCGCCCAGAAATATCGCATCAGACGTAGCTAGCGAGTCCAGCGCGTCGTCTGGCATCATCCGGCCGTGCTGGAAGTAGTAGTTGGAGCCCCACGGGTACTCTGTAAAGTCCCATGTAATCCCGAATCTGCCAGCGACGGCGTTCAGTACCTTGAGTCCTTCTCCAACCACCTCTACGCCAACGCCATCTCCTGGGACCACTGCTATCCGATAATCTGCCATCTGTTACCTCTATTGCGAGTGTGTGTTCGGAGCATTGTAACGCTCAGGGACTTACTGGGAGCGGATTGCTCTTGGGGGCGTAGAGTGCTGAATGCAGCTTGCTCACCATCTACACAATGAACAGAAAAATAGCCTCTCGATTACGAGAGGCTATTTTTCTCAAGAGACGCACAATGTTGAGATGGAGTAGTCCCTACCGCAAACGCCTTGCCAGATGCAACGCCCAGAGCGGGTAACCAAAATAGAGCCCCGCCAGAGTGCTTAGCGCCAGGCTGGTGGGTAACACACCAACATTGCGGTTCAAATATCTGACTATCAAAAACCAACCAAGTACCAACATGAAACCTGCATTGACAACCCCAATGTACAACTCAAAAGAAATAGCGTCCGTTATCAACAACGCCTGGAAAACAATCACGACCGCCATTCCTATGAGTCCAGAAATGATTGCGACCATACTTAAGGTAGGTCCTGAAGGCCGAGAAATGATGTGAAGCCCCAGGGCAATGGGAAGCATGAGAAGATATTGGATGATTACCGCAACGTCGTTGAGGGTTCCAACACCGGATACAAAAAACGAAACAAGAAAAGCGATTCCCAGCGTAGATACTGCCGCACTTGCATAGAGGCACCATTGGACCAAAGGTGCAACTCCCCCCATGTTAATCCTGAGCCGTCCTCGTTCGCTGGTTTCCAGATTCGTTTTTGAGGAGTCATCCTTATCGTCTGTCAGCCTCCATATCAAGATGGATGCCAGGCCTGTCCATGCCAGTACAATTCCCACAAACAGACGTTGTAGTAGACCGTTCACACTTTCGACCCCGGCAATTCTGCCAATGGCAATCCACAAAACGAGGGCAATGAATGCGGCAACTGCAGCTATGCGTGATGGTATGAAGAAGGCTTTTAATTGAGGGTTATGGCGGAAGCGGGTTGATACAAGAAAAATGCCAGTAACAAACGCAACAAATGATGCAAGGCCGGTCGCGTTGTGCATCAACCCTGCCATAGTAGTGGGGTCGCACCCCGCATCACAGGGTAAAAACGGCTGAGCGACCGCGGTGCCAAAGCCAAACAAGCCAATGAGCAAAGGGCCTTTTATAGAACCCCCTCTCAGGCTAGTGGTCCTATGCAGCCCTGCGGCGAACGCCATAACGAGCAGGCCGGTAACCACGAAATTGAAATTCTGGACAAGCGGCTGCTCTGCTTCCACACCGCCCAGTTCACTTATGGCTTGCGTCATATGGCTATAGCCTTCCTGAACATTGCCACCCACCAAGACGAGCGCCCCAAATACCAAGGGGACAGCCATGCCGCACGCAACAAGGTAGATAGAGAATCGATCGATAGTATTCCGGACAGCCTGCATGTTTGCACCTCTTTCTTTACAATATGTAAAGTGATTTTGTAGTAAACTTTACATCATGTCAAGTAAAAAAGATCAAACGCGCATACGGCTCTTGGAGTCTGCTTTACGCCTGCTAACGGATCGCGGTTACTACGGGGTGGGCCTTGAAGAGGTTGCCAGGGATGCTGGAGTTTCCCGCCAGACGGTTTATCTGCTCTTCAAATCAAAGGCTGGTCTGTTGATTGCGTTGGCGCAGTACCAAGATGAATTGGCTGGTACACCTGAGATACTGCAAGGGGTTTTTGAAGCGCCAAATGCTCTGGAGAAGCTCAACCGCGGCATTGCCGCTTACGGAACGATTGAACCGTTGATATACGACGCAGCCGCTCTTATATATACGGCCCGGGGTTCGGACCAGGCCGCTGAAGCGGCCTGGCAAGAGAGGATGGAGTTCCGGTGGGGAAACATCCATAGAGGTATCGAAGCATTGGAGCGAGAAGGCCTGCTTGCGGAAGGCTGGACTGTTGATGAAGCGACGGACTTCACTTGGGCGCTGCTGTCGTTACATACCTACGAATACCTCGTCCGTGAGCGCAAATGGCCGTTAACACAGTTCGTCCGACGCCTAACAGACCTTTTACATGCGACCATAGTGGTGACGCCGCGTGGAAATGAGCATGGGTAATACCATCATTCCAGCCAGAGTAGGCATGGCATCTGGGTTAGCCGGGCTTGCCACCTTCTTAACTATTCATGCGTTTTGGATCACACCCATTTGGAACGTGACGGTCATTGGCGTGGTCATCGCAGGCGCTGGGGGAGTCATAACGGCGCGGTGTTACAGCTTGGCACATAGGCTTGTACCTGTCCGTCCCATTTCATGGCTTGTCGTGTTTGGATCTGCCACTGTTTGGCGCTGCGTCTGGCACTCAATTGTTCAAAGCCATGGTGTTGACGTTTGTGCCCATGGCAGTCGCTGCGGTGGTTCTTTCAGAAACAGTAGAGTGGCAGGCTAGAATTCCCAATCCTGACTAATAGTTCTTGAGCCCTTCATCTATTGGGATGTCAGGGAGGTTCACGAAGGATAAACAGGCTTCCCCGCCATAGCCCATATGCTATGGTTGTCCGGCCCCATCCGGGCGTTGGCTAGTCCATTAACTCAAAGAGGTCCCCGTACGTGAGTTTGAGCGCAGAGCAGTCCAGTACGGCGGATGCGACCCCTAGCGAGAACCGCACCACGCTGCTGATCACCCTGGCGGCAGGCCATGCCCTCAAGCATGTGTTCAACGCAGGGTTTTACATACTCCTCCCTGAAATGAAGACCGCCCTTGGCCTCAGCAATGCGGGGCTGGGCACCATTTCGTCTGTCCGCAACGTCGTCGGCGGACTAGCCAACCTGCCCGCCGGGTACGTGGCTGACCGCTACAGCGCCCGCTTCGGTCAGGTGCTGGCGCTGGTTATGGTCTCTATAGGCGTGTTCCAGTTCATGGTTGGCCGGTCGGCTAACTTCTCCCAGGCCTTGATATTTTCCACCCTGATGCTTGTGGCCGTCAGCTTCTGGCACCCGCCTGCCATTGG
>CAVOAJ010000176.1:0-3904 GCA_963693605.1 Dehalococcoidia bacterium
CATCAGCATGGTGCAGAAGGGGCCGGAGAGGACGCGACTCACGTCCAGCACGGTTATGTCGTTTAGCGGGCCGCTCATGCGTGGCCTCCTGCTGGTGAGTTGTCCGGCTCCGGTCTGGCGGCCATAATGGACGGCATGATGGCAGAGACGCAACGTATAGAGGGTATCGAATGGCGAGGCTTCCGCGTGCCTTTCAATCGGCCCTTCGCTACATCCCAGGGCGTGGCTGGCGACCGGTACGGCCTGCTGCTGTTTGTCACCATGAGCGACGGCGCAACCGGTGTTGGCGAAGCTTCCCCCGTGGGCGCTGGTAGCCACACGGAGGTTGAAGCGATAGCGGCGTTGCTGGCCGCGACTGCTCCATCCCTGGTGGGCCTCACAGTCGACGAGGCCTTTCGTGAGTCTGCCGCCTCACGGGCGGACGGCGTACTTGCATTCGGCCTTGAGACAGCGCTGTATGACCTGCTTGGCAAAGCCAAAGGGCTTTCGTTGGCGGCGCTTCTGGGCGGCAACCCCCGGCCCGTCACGGTGAACGCGACTATCGCGGTGGATGACATCGCAGAGGCGGTGCGACAGGCGTCAGAGGCGGTTGCCCAGGGCTTCACCTGCTTGAAGGTGAAGGTTGGTGGGACGACGCCCCAGGGTGATGAGGCGTTGCTTGATGCGGTGCGGGCCGCGGTTGGTCCAAACGTGACGCTGCGTGCCGACGCCAATGGCGCGTGGAGCGCTGACCAGGCCATGGAACGCCTTTCCCGCCTGGAGCGGTTCAACTTAGAGTACGTGGAGCAGCCCGTTGCACCTGGCGACGTAGCGGGTCTTGCGACCGTTCGCCGCGCCGTCTCGGTGCCTATTGCTGCCGACGAAGCGGTTGTTGACGTGGACTCGGCACGCAAACTCCTCGATGCTAACGCGGCAGACGTGCTGGTTGTGAAGCCAGCGGCGGTGGGTGGTCTACAATCTGGCTCAGCCATCATGCGCCTCGCCATAGAGCGTGGCTGCCGTAGCGTGGTCACGTCGTCCTTAGAGTCAGGCGTCGGCGTTGCGGCGGCGCTCCATCTGGCGGCCTGCGGCTCCGCTGACATGCCTGCGTGTGGCCTGGCGACTGCCAGCCTGTTGGAGCGTGACCTACTGACTGCGCCGCTTGTGCCGGTCAACGGTGCGCTCGCAATCCCCAGCGGCCCTGGATTGGGCGTGGAGGTTGATATGGCGGCGCTGGAGAGGTACAGCATAGGTATTAAAGGCTCCACGACCGCCTAACTGGCTTGGGCGGGACTATAGGCATTCAGAAACTCCCTGACGGTTGCATGAAAGATATCCGGCTGCTCTAAGTGAACGGCGTGGCCTGCGTTTGGTGTCACCACGGCGCGGCCCTCTGGGATAGCCACCGTCATCGACTGGGCCACCTCTGCGTACTTGGCATCGTCTTCACCGGCTATGAAACAGACAGGCATCGCTAGACTGGCTAGCGCATCCCCCACATAGGGCTGCGTACCTGAGCCGATGCCTCGAAGGCTTCCAGCAAGGCCAACGGGGTCGTTGGTCAATCGCTGCGCTCTGAGTGTCTGTCGCGCACCCTCCGGCAAGCGCCCTTGGCTTGCCCACAGAGGCAGAGTCTCCCAATAGTCAACGAATCGCTCAATGCCGTCGCGTTCAAGCATGCCTGCCAGCGTTTCGTCACCGGCGATGCGCTTCGCACGCTCATCTGCGTCTTCAATGCCTGGCGAAGCGCTTTCCAAGACCAGAGAATTGCACCGTTCCGGCGCGGCCAGAGCAAGGCTGAGAGCTATCCGTCCACCCATGGAGTAACCCAGCCAGTGGGCAGTGGTAATGCTCAGCGCGTCCAGCACGCCCAACAGGTCTTCTATGGTGCGTTCCATGGCGTACCGCGAGGGCTCAGTTGGCTTGGCCGATGCACCGTGGC
Organism: Dehalococcoidia bacterium; assembly: GCA_963693605.1. Taxonomy (GTDB): domain Bacteria; phylum Chloroflexota; class Dehalococcoidia; order Lucifugimonadales; family Australimonadaceae; genus JAQBVZ01. The sequence goes on from CAVOAJ010000176.1 coordinate 1,922, forward strand.
CAAGGATGTCGATGGCGACGACTGCGTACTCATTGCCAATAGCCTGAGCTAACGGATGCCATGTGGTTGCGCTGCCCGTGAAGCCGTGCAGAGCTACAAGCACAGGGCCTTGGCCTGTGACCTGCACATTCAGCGTAACGCCGTTGATTGCGAGTTGTGGCATGCGCCGTTTCCTCAACCCCCCGTAGCGTGTGCAGTCTGCTCTCGAACTGAGGCCAGCACTGACTCCGACACCTCTCTGTGAAGCGCCAGGTTACGTTCGCGGTCGCCCGGCACCTCAATGATGCTGGTGCCGTTGGTGGCGAAGCTGGCAGTCACGGCGGCCTGGAATGCATTCCAGGAGCTAACCTTTGCGTAGGGTAGGCCGTACAGGTCCGCGGCGGGCTGGAAGGTCAGCCCGTGGGGTGTTCCAAAAAGCTCCTCGAAATGCTCCGGGTAATTGTGCTGCGGCAGGAACGAGAAGATCGCCCCGCCGTCGTTGTTGATGATGATAATTGTCGCGTCCATGCCGTAACGCTGGGCCGCCAACAAGCCGTTCATGTCGTGGTAGAAGGAGACGTCGCCAATAACCAGCACAAGCCTACCGGGCCACGTAGCGCCGAACCCCAAGGCTGTCGACACCACGCCGTCGATGCCGTTGACGCCTCGGTTGCTCTCAAAGCGCACTGCCTTTGGAGTGGCGGGGAAATAGGTGTCCATGTCGCGTACAGGCATGCTGTTGCCTGCGAAGAGAGCGGCCCCCTCCGGCAGCAGCGCCTCTAGCTCTGCGAAGAGCTTGCCTTCAAAAAGCTCTCCCATGCCGGGCAGTTGTGCGTGAATGGCCGTCCGGGTGGCGTCACGGAGTGCCTGCCACCGCTGTAGCCACTGGGAAGCGTGGTCAGGTTGTGGCAAGTCCGCCAGGAGCGTCTCGCAGACCAATGCAGGGTCCGCCCGGATGACGTCCGTATTCAGGTGCGCGGGGTCGCTCCAGCCACTAACGCCAATCTGGATGTGACGGGCGGAACGGTGGCTTTCAAGGAAGCTCATCAAGGGCCGGTTGGTGGGCCACGCGCCGAACCGTATGACCACCTCAGGGGCGAGTCCTTGGGTCAGCGATTCGTCCCTCAGGGAGAGGTCGTAGGTATCTATGACATTGCTTAGGCTATGCGACCCCGCTCGCACCTGTGATAGAGGGTCGGCCAGTATGGGGTAGCCCAGCCGCTCTGCCAGTGCCACGATTAACGGGGCGAGACTGGCCGGAAGCTGTGGCCCGCAGACGATAAGCCCTTGCTCTACGCGGCTGAGTTCTCCAGCGATGCGTTGGACGGCTACCGGGTCAGGGGCCACGCTGCCGCTGATTACGCGGGTGTAAGCGGTATCACTATCCACTCCAAGGGGCGCATCCTCCACCAACAACTGCTGGTCGGCTGGCACCTGCTGAGGTGACAAGGGGTCGCGGAAGGGCATGTTCACGTGGACGGGCCCCGCTGGCGATTCAGCGGCAGTGGCGTAGACGCGTGCTGCAAGCGCACGGACGTAACGTACCAGCGCTGGCGTGGATTCAGGTGTAGGCATCGCCACCGACCATTTGGCGTGATCGCCAAAGAGGCTGGTCTGGTCCATGGTCTGGGGCGTTCCCCACTCCCAAAGCTCTGGTGGACGGTCTGCTGTGAGGGCAAGCAACGACACGTTGCTGTAGCGGGCCTCTATGACGGCGGAATGAAAATTGGCCCCGGCTGTCCCTGATGTGCTTAGCACCGCCACGGGCTCTCCTAGCGCTTTTGCGATACCCAGGGCAAAGAAGGAAGCTGACCGCTCATCCAGGTGGTACCACTTCTTGATGCCTGCGTGTCGCGCAAAGGCGATAGCCGCTGGTGTGGAGCGCGACCCAGGGCAGATGCAGACGTGCCGCAGCCCCGCGCGGGCCAGCTCTTCCACGAAGGTCTCCGCAAAGGCGTAGTTGCGGTTCTCGTACGCCATCAGTCGTCTCCAGCCAGCACAGAG
>CAVOAJ010000177.1:0-3896 GCA_963693605.1 Dehalococcoidia bacterium
ATCTTCCCAAATATTTCCGGGTCTAGGGAATCAAGGCTCACCGTGATGCGGTGAAGCCCCGCCGCCTTCAGCTTGCCCGCCATCTGCGGGAGGAGGTATGCGTTGGTAGTCAGCGTGATGTCGTCCACACCCTCGATTGGCGACAGCATGGTTATGAGCTGGTCCAGGTCTGCGCGCACCAGAGGTTCGCCGCCGGTGAGGCGTAGCTTGTTCACGCCGCCCCGTACCAGGAGGCGAGTCAGCCGGGTGATCTCCTCAAAGGACAGGAGTTGGCCCTTGGGGAGGAACTCATACCGTTCACCGTATATCTCCGCTGGCATGCAGTACGTGCAGCGGAAGTTACAGCGGTCTGTTACTGAAATGCGGAGGTCCCGCAGGGGTCTGCCAAACTTATCTACAAGGGGTTCCATGAGTGCTATCTCTTCACGCGTCTATGCGCGCTGTGTTGGAATTTGTGATCGCCCTCCGCAGCGAATCGGCTGCCTTCCTGACGGCGATGCCACGGTGACTGATGCGGTCTTTGGCTTCAGATGGTATCTCCGCCATGGTTGCGTCCTCACTGGAGACGTAGAACACAGGGTCATACCCAAAGCCGTTGGCTCCCGAAGGTTCGGAAGCGACACGTCCTTCGCAAGTGCCCTCGAACTGCTCTATGCGCCCGTCAGGCCATGCGATTGCGATTACGGCCACGTACCGGCAACCTCGTTGTACATCCGGTACGTTCTCCAACTCCTTAAGCATGAGTTGGACGCGACCCTCGTCTAATAGCTCAGGCCCGCCGTAGCGCGCCGAGTATACCCCAGGGCGTCCATCCAACGCATCGACCTCTATACCGGAGTCGTCGGCCAGCGAAAGCAGACCACTGGCGGCGGCGAAGGCACGGGCCTTCTTTGCCGCGTTCTCAGCAAAGGTGACGCCGTCCTCCTCCACGTCTAATTCCAGACTGACATCGCGAGGCGTCACCAAACGGCAGGGCATATCTCTCAGCAGGCGTCGGAACTCCGACACCTTGTGCTGGTTGTTGGTCGCTATCAGCAATACGGATTCAGTCACCGCCACATGATAGCACTGGCCCCTATCAGCAAGCTACGTCTCGTGTGCAAGAACGGCGTACTCACGCTGACCTTCCCAAAGCTTGAGCCTGAGCAACCCAAGCAGTTGAAGATTGAAGCGGTCAACGACCCTAAGGCCATTGAGACCGGCAAGAAGTAAGCCAGACCCCGTCCTCCGTCCCCCCCATTACCTTGCCCTGCCCTTGGGCGCTCCTTATAATGTGGCGCAACAAGGCCGTGGCCTTGCAACCGCGTGAGAGGCCCATAGCCCTTGACCACTGAATCCCGCTTACAAGAACTGGAATCCCTGCGCGCTGCCGCGCTGGCGGAGCTTGACGCCGCGCCAGACGCTGACGTCGTTGAGGCGTGGCGTGTCGCCTACCTTGGCCGCAGCGGCAAGCTGACCCAGGCGCTCCGCAGCCTGTCTGATATGCCTATCGACGACCGCAAGGCCGTGGGTGCCGCTGCCAACCGGATAAAGCAGGCGCTGGAAGAAGGCATGGAGGCACGACGCTCCGCTCTCCAGAGTGCCGTCGTTGGTGGGCTTGCGGCGGACCAGATAGACATCACGCTGCCGGGCCGTCCCGTGGATCTGGGCCGTTACCACCCAAACACCATCATCCTCCGCAAAATACTGGACATCTTCGTCTCCATGGGCTTCCAGGTGGTGGAGGGCCCGGAGGTGGAGTGGGACCGCTACAACTTCAACATGCTGAACATCCCTCAGGACCACCCTGCGCGCGATATGTTCGACACGTTTTGGGTCGATTGGCGTGACGACAAGGGCGATATGCCCATGCTGATGCGTACGCACACCTCACCCATGCAGGCCAGAATCATGGAACAGACGGAGCCGCCAATCCGCGTGGTGGTGCCTGGCAAAGTCTTTCGCTACGAAGCGACCGACGCCACCCACGAATCTCAGTTCTTCCAAATTGAGGGGCTGGCCGTCGACAAAAACGTCACCTTTGCAAACCTCAAGCACACGCTGTATGAATTCGCCCGTCGCATGTTTGGCGACACTCGCAAGGTGCGCTTCCGCTGCGACTACTTCCCGTTTGTGGAGCCTGGCGTGGACATGTCCATCGACTGCTTCGCCTGCGACGGTCGTGGTGATGACGACTGTCGCATATGTAGAGGCGCAGCGTGGATTGAAATTCTAGGCGCTGGCATGGTGCACCCCAACGTACTGCGCGGCGTAGGCTATGACCCTGACGTGTACACCGGCTTTGCCTTTGGCATGGGCCTGGAGCGCATAGCCATGCTCAAGTACGGCATAGATGACATCCGCCTCTTCTATGGCAACGACCTCCGGTTCCTCAAGCAGTTCTAGCACCCTGTTAGCTTCTTACTCGCCCTGAGTCCTTTTTCTGTCATGAAGGGCTGTTTGGCAGGCCGCTTGAACAGGAGTGCAGAGGGCGGGGCCATCTGCCGGGGAGGTTGAGGGGTGCCCCCTCACTTCATCCAAAACACATTTGGGGCGGGGAACAATCAACCCCTGCTTTGGGGAATAAAGAAGACCCCTTTACAGGGGCCTTTCGTTCGACACTAGGGAATTAAAAGGTGGTGCTTACCCGCTCTGCGTGGACATATCCGCCCCTTCTGGCGGAGACTCCAACGCAAGCTTGTCCATCTGGAGCTGCACCGGCATGGGATAGTTGCCCGTGAAGCAAGCGTTGCAGAAGCCTGAGCCTGTGCGGTCGCCGTTGACCGCTCCGTGGAGACCTTCCACGCTCAGATAGCCCAGAGAGTCCGCACCAATCACCTGGCGTATCTCTTCCACTGACCTGCCGCTAGCAATGAACTCCGTCTTCCTTGTCATGTCCACGCCAAAGTGACAGGGGTTGCTGATGGGTGGAGCGCAGACCCGCACGTGGACCTCTTTAGCGCCTGCCCTGCGCAACAGCGCAATGATGTGCGGCGTGGTAGTTCCACGCACAATGCTGTCGTCCACAACAACAATTCGCTTGCCAGCCAGTATCTCTGGCAAAGTGTTGAACTTGTTGCGCACGCCCAACTCGCGGAATCGCTGGTCGGGTTCGATAAACGTCCGGCCCACGTAGCGATTCTTTACCAGGCCGTCGCCATAAGGGATGCCGGATGCGTGGGCGTAGCCAATGGCCGCCGCAAGCGCTGAGTCCGGCACGCCAATAACAAGGTCCGCGTCCACCGGATGCTCCGCTGCCAGCATGGCGCCCATGCGCTCACGGGACGCGTATACCAACTCACCCTCTAGGATGGAGTCAGGCCGCGCAAAGTAGATATGCTCAAATACACAGGTGGCTGGCTTCTGTTCCTCCACCGGTGACGGTATGCTCCGAAGGCCGTTTTGGTCGATCACAATCGTTTCACCCGGCTCCACCTCGCGCAGGAACTGGGCGCCAAGATGGTCCAGCGCGCAACTCTCAGAAGCAATAACCCAGCCGCCGTCCAGCTTCCCCAGGCACAACGGGCGTACACCCATTGGGTCTCGGATGCCAATCAGCGTGTCCTTGGTTGCTACCGTAAGGCTGTAAGCGCCCTGAAGTGAACGGATGAGATATGCAGACTTTTCATTCCACGTGTTGCCAGGCGCCCACGCAAACAAATGCGCAATGACCTCGGAGTCGGTGCCGGTGGTGCAGTTCACGCCCCATTCAGTCAGCCGGTCCCGCAAGTCCTTGGCGTTGATGACGTTTCCGTTGTGCGCAAGGGCTATCTCCACATCTGGCCCGCGGGAATAGATGGGCTGCGCGTTCATGGCGTGGCTTGAGCCTGTGGTGGAATAGCGGGTGTGACCAATGGCCAGGTGCCCTGGCAACCGGTCTAGGTCTTCTTGTCTGAATGCTTGAGCCACAAGGCCCA
>CAVOAJ010000178.1:0-3874 GCA_963693605.1 Dehalococcoidia bacterium
GCTCACCTATTTCATCTTGTTCCTTGTGGAAACGGCCGGGTTCTCAAAAGTCACCGCGGGTGGTTATTTGGGCATGGCGCTCTTTGCAAGCACTGCTGCACGAATCCTCTGGGGTGCGGCCAGCGACTTCCTCTTGGGCTCTCGACGGCTCCTCACCCTTGGGTTGATGAGCTCAATGGGGGTGGTGGCGTTGATAGGAATCACGCTAACGGGGCCGGGGACGCCCACTGTAGCCATAGTTTTGGTATCTCTGGGCTTGGGCGTCTCAATCCTCTCATGGCCGGGCATCTTCACGGTGTATGTGGCGGAGCTAGCAGGCACAGAACGCAGCGGCACTTCCATAGGCGCAATCAACACCATCATGCGCCTGGGCATTGTGACCGTGCCTCCCTTGTTCGGATTGCTGGTGGACATAACTGACTCATACTCTTTGGGCTGGGGCATCGCCGCAGGGGCGCTTGTCGCAGCCACGGTAAGCCTGCTGTTGCTTGGCAAAGAGCCCACGCGCCAGCGCGATTAAGCTGCGATTACCACGCGCTAATTTGTGTCTACCGCCTTCTTTCTATTTCTATTCTTAGCGCAAAATACACTTCACCGCTATCGCGCTCACCCGAATCAGTAGACACCGGCAGGGCTCTTTGCTACTGTGTTGCACCGTTGTCAAAAGCAACACTCCCCAACCTTTTACTGGAAAGCTCATGGCTGAACAGCCTACTGTCATACTGCTTGGCGGAGCCCCTGGTACGGGCAAAACCACCCTTGCCAATCTGCTAGTGCGTGAGTTGGGCTTGGGTCATCACATCAGCACTGGATTCATCCGCGCCGCAGTGCGGCATCTCCTTCCGGAACGGGAAGCACAGGCCCTCTCCATGGACTCTTTTGACGTATGGGAGACCCTGCCTGACCTCTCTCCCAACGGGACCAGTGCTGTCTTCCAGGGCGTCATGCACCAGGCGTCCATCCTCAAGCCATCTATCGAAGCGTGCGTACGGCGCGCCGCCGCTGAAGGAATAGGCCTGGTATTGGAGGGGACTCACGTTATACCGGGGCTGCTAGACCTAACTGGCGTGAAAGGTACGCTCCTCTGCGTTTTGGACGTCACTGATAGAGAGGCGTTGCGCTCCCGTGCCATGAGCGACAGCCACACCCAGCGAAAGCTCACCGAAGAGCAACTGAACAGTCTGATTCAACTCCAAAGTGACTTGGTGGCTCAAGCTCACGCGCTGGATTGTACGGTGATAACAAATGACAACATTGATGATGCGTTGGAGCAGCTCAGCGCCCTTATTGTGCGCTAGTCAAGTCTCTGGCGTGTGTCCCCTACCGGATGGTATCTTTTCTGCATAGTAATCCCATCAGAACAACATGAGGTGTGTTTAATGACCAGCAGGACCGGAGACAAGGTTGAACGGGACAGCATAGTGGTCCCTAAGACCAACGTAACAGCATACGAAGCGCTATTTGGTAGGCGCAGTGCATGGAAGCTCAAAGATGAGCCCGTTCCAAGGGACGTCTTGGAGCGCATGTTCAGCACCACCGTCTGGGCTCCCAACCACAAGATCACGGAGCCCTGGCGCTTTTTCATCCTTGAAAAGGACAGTGACGTACGCAAGGCTGTAGCGGAAGTGGCCTACCAGTACATGATGGATGAGGCTGGTGAGGAAGCACGCGCCGCCCCTTATCGCGGCAAAATAATGGACCCGCCATTGGTCGTATACGTGTACCAGACGCCAGGTAAGGATGAGAGTGAGACCAAGGAGAACTATGCATCAACGTGCATGGCCGTCCAGAATCTGGCACTGGCGGGCTTCGTAGAAGGTGTATCGGTCACATTTGAGACAGGCCGGGTGATCCGTTCAGACAAGCTGAGTGCAACCCTGGGCGCAGAACCTAACTGGCTCATGGTCATGATGATAACCATGGGCTACCCTGATGAAAGGCCTGCATCCAGCAGGACCCCTGTTAGCAAGTTCACCGTCTGGGAATAAATTCCAATCAATACGCACAGAAAGGGCGCCCATTTGGGCGCCCTTTCCAATTCATTCAATTCGTGGCGGGTTGCTATTACCAGTCACGCTTGCCTATATCAATCTGTGTTTGCCGTTGTCCGCGAAGACCGTGCACCTCGCCGGGCAATGCTCATCAGCGCGCTGGCCAGCTTCTCTGGGTCATGCCGGGTGGGCATAGCCGCGTCCACCAAGTCCTTCATGGCAATCTCCCCTGCAAAGCCAGTGGGCCTCTCTGCTGAAATGGCAGCCTGTTGGCTGTCCTTGGGAATGGGCAACGCATTGTTATTGACCAAGAAGTGCGTCGGCTGCACACCTGAGTGTCGTACAAAAGTCTCCATGTGTTCAGGCCCACTTAGCCCGTCAGTCTCACCGTGCTGCGTCGCCACGTTGCATACAAAGATTTTCACTGCCCTTGACGTCCGGGTAGCCTCCGCAATGCCAGGCACCAGGAAATTGGGCAACACGCTGGTATAGAGGCTGCCGGGCCCAATCACAATGGCATCTGCCTCCAAGATGGCCTGCGTCGCCGCAGGGTTCACCTCGCAGTCCTCAGGTTCAATCCACAGTTTTGTCAGTGGCTCCCCCGCATGACCAATAGCTGTTTCTCCATCCAAGGTTTCACCGCTTTTGGTCTCCGCCATGATCTTCAGGTCAGGGTAATTGGTAGCGGGCACCACCCGGCCCTTCACCGCCAACAGCTTGGCCATGGCCTGCAACGCTTCATGGAAATTGCCGTAGGTATCCGTCAGTGCGGCCAATAGCAGGTTCCCCATGCTGTGACCATGCAGCTCACCATCAGACCTAAACCTGTACGAGAGCACCTGCTCCATCAACGGCTCCGATTCTGATAGTGCGATAAGGCATTGCCTGGCGTCCCCTGGAGGCGATATGCCGAGCTCTGAGCGTAGCCGCCCTGAACTCCCGCCGTCGTCAGCAACAGTGACAATGGCTGTGATGTCTTCTGTATAGTGCTTAACGCCTCTGAGGAGCGTGGACAGGCCAGTGCCGCCGCCAATCACCACCAGCTTTGGCCCTCTGCTCCGGTCAAGGTGGCGGGAAAGGTTTTTCAAGATTGTCGGGTTGCCCGGCACATAGGAGAAGGCAAACGCGACCCGCCGATAAAACATGAAGCCAGCAATCAGAAAAATAGCGCTGCCAACCCCGGTGAAAATCACGCCACGCCATATGTTGGGAAGGGTGTCAGAGAACGTAACGGCCCTGCCAATGGCCAGTATGTTGCCGCTTAATGAAACTGAGAGCGCAAAGCTGGCCCCAAGGCCAAATATGGTTAGGCCCAGGGCCGCAAGGGCCAGCCACCGCTTCAACCCTATGCCAGGCCGAAGTAGCATGAGGAACCAGCGGGGGCTCCCTGCCGTAATAGCAGTCTGTTGCGGGAAGGGTGGCTTGCCCTGTGGCGTCATACGTAACTCACTGGGCTCAAGATTCTACTGGCGCACGTTTCTGACTGGTGAACTTTGCGTGTGCAAACCGTTAAGCGCTCACTGTGGGTGCCCATCCACCTCATCCAGGTAGGCGCGGGTCTCTGCCAGGCCCCTATTGTAACAAACGTACTCAACGCCCCAATTGTGGCGCCCGCAACATCCGTCAGCACGTCCTCCAATGATGAGTCCCGCCCTGGGACAAATCCCTGATAGAACTCATCAATGCCACCCCTGCCAAGCAAAGAGCTATTGTGGGCAGCACCACGACACGCAGGCCATTGCGGGCAGGCCAATGAAGTGTGAAAGTCCGCACCATGAGCACCGCCAGCGCCGCGTACAAGCAAAAATGAGCAACGACCGCCAGTGGAAAGCCAGCTGGCGCCGGTGGCATTGGCGGCTGGCTTTGAGAGGGCAGAGACAGAA
>CAVOAJ010000179.1:0-3856 GCA_963693605.1 Dehalococcoidia bacterium
TCGCCTGCTCTGAGCTGCCCAACACGAGCCTCATCAAACTCGCGGTCAGGGTAGAGCCAGGAATGCTTCTCAGTCAGGAACGCGTGAGACCAGCCGGAAGAGGCAAGGATAACGACACGCTCCGGTCGCTCAGACATGATCTCTTGGATCATCTTGCCAAGCTTGTAGCACGTCTCAGGTGTGGGGCCAACGGGACCACGGTAGTCTGTGAAGGCATCCCGTTCAGCATCTGCGCGGGTGTCAAATATGTGGCCGGTGCCGCCCTGACTTGAGACGACGTCCCTGCCGTAGCAGTTCACCTGGATGGGAATGATGGGGTAGGGGAACCCCTTCTGGTCCCAGTCCAAGAAGGTCAGGCCGTTGGCAAAGGCGTGAGTCAGGCCGTGTTCAAAGTGCAGGTTCTTGTAGGAGTAAGAAATGGGGAACCCGCGTTCAATGAGTTCTGAAGCCAGCGTCTGTGCAAGCTTACCAGCGCCCTTGTAGTTGACCTGATAGTCCGAGTCAACGCCCAAAAAGTTGTCAGGTTGCTTGTAAAAGGCTTGCGTGGGGATTTCATCCATGCAGTAAATGTTGAAGGGAGGGATGATGTCCTCAGTAAAGTTCTCATACTGGTCATCACCAAAGACAATCACCACGTCAGGGTTGAAGTCGTCTATGGCGGCCCGCACCTTACGGAAGGCATCCCGATGCCTCGCCTGATGCTCATGGGCTCGCTCCACCTCATTGTTCCACTCGTCCTGCATTCCTGCAGGCCAGTTCTTGGGGTCCTTCATCTCTTCGGGGACCCGCGGGCTCTTAAGGATGCCTTTGAGAATGTACGAGTACGTCTCAGGCTTTCCATTGAGCATAGGGGGGTAGTGTGTTACGCCTGCACCAAGAATTTCACCCATTTGCTGCCTCCTTACTGTGGGCCAGTGTCATACCAGCCTGCATCAGCTTACTACATAGCTCGGTACGTTGTACCTTATGTGACCGAATCGGGGGCATTATACCCCTTCATTGTGCGTCAAGCCATCTAACTCTTGACCAGCTTTGGCGATTGGCGTAGAACCTGCAGATGCGCCGCCACGGTGCGACATCCTGAAATGGAGACATTATGTACGACCTCATTGTTAAGGGCGGGCGATTGTTCGACCCTGGCCAAGGGATTGATGGACTGCTGGACGTTGGCATTACCGGCGGTGTTATTCAGGCAGTGGGCGCGGATTTGGACACTACTGACGCAGGCCGTGTCATGCAGCTTAGCGGGCAGCTTGTCACGCCGGGGCTCATTGATATGCACGTGCATGTGATTGAGGGCGCCGCCACGCCTGGACTCAACGATCTTTCGGGGCCTCCTGACATCGCAGGCGTTCACTCTGGTGTGACCACGGTGCTGGACGGTGGCACCACTGGCGCGTGGAATTTTGGCGTGTACCCAAAATTCATCGTTGGCACCGCCAAGACGCGGTTGCTGTGCATGTTGAACATCGCCAAAACAGGGATCCTGGGCATGGTGCTCCGGAAGCCAGAGGTCTACACCACCGATGATGTGGACCTGGACGCCCTCATCAAAGTTGCAAGTGATTACAGCGATTTAATCCAAGGAATCAAACTACGGCTGGTGGGGCCTGCGCTGGAGTCCATGGGCGTTCAGCTTATCCAGCTTTCACGTGAGGCATCCCGCGAAACGAAACTCCCTCTGATGGTCCATTTAGGAGACCTGATTACCTTCAATGAAAAGGCAGGAGAGATAACCAAGGAACTCCTAAAGCTGCTGGAGCCGGGCGACATCATCACTCACCTCTACACCGGCGTTCCTGGTGGATTGCTGGACGCCAATAAAAAGGTGCTGCCTGGGTTAAAAGAGGTGGAATCTAGAGGTGTGGTGTTTGACCCCGCGCACGGCAGGAGCGGACTGAGCTTTGACGTTGCACAACGTTTGGCGCAACAGGGTATCCACCCACACACCATTAGCACTGACCTCACCATCAATGGCCGCAAGGGGCCTATTCATAGCCTGACCGAGTCTATGTCCAAGTTCCTGGCCCTGGGCTACACGCTGGAGGATGTGGTGCGGATGACCACCACAAACGCTGCCAAGGCAGTGGGCATGTCCGGCACGCTGGGTGCGATTGCGGTTGGTAGAGAGGCTGATCTCTCTGTGCTGGAGATGGTGAGCGGCAAGTGGCGCTTCACTGACTCAGAGGGTGAAGAGCTTCTGGGAGACCAGGCGCTTGCGCCTGTCCACACCATACGTGCGGGCGAGTTGATTTCACTAGACTGGGGACCCCACCCCTGGGGCTGGTTACCCGAATCGGCGTAAAGGCAACACGAGAACTGATTAGGGTGACGTAGTAGAAGGAGCCTGAATGGACTCGCAGACGGCCAAAATGCTTGATGCGCTACGCGCCATACCGGCAGCGGCGGTGTTGGACGTCCTAGAGAGCATGGGATACACCAATCCCCAGATGGTCGGCGTCCGCTCCATGTACCCTGGCCAGCGGCTGGTGGGTCGCGCAGTGACCATGCGGTTCGTTCCCAGCAGGCCTGATATGCGAGCTGAGGTGATTGGCGGCACGGATAGCGCCGAGTACCGTGCCATGGAGCTCTGCGGTCCCGGTGACGTACTTATCATGGACGCGATGGGGTGGCCTGATCCGTCAGCGGCAGGGGATATCAAGCTTTTCAGGCTGGCGCAACGGGGGGCGGCTGGTGTGGTCACGGACGGTGGTGTGCGCGACCTTGCTGCCATGAAGGACTATGGCATAGGCATATTTGCGGCAGGCGAGACCAACCGAACGATGCCTTCCGCCATGTTGCCTTGTGATGTGAACGTACCGGTCAAGTGCGGCGGAATTCTGGTGCTGCCCGGTGACTACATAACAGCAGACGACGGTGGTGTGGTGGTGTTGCCGCACCAGCTTGCGGCCGAGGTGGTGGAGAAGGCCACGGAATTTGAAGAAGTGGAGCAGACCATCAAACGCCAGCTTGCTAAAGAGGATGTATCGCCTGGCACGTACTATCCATTCAATGAGGCCACCTGGGAGCTTTACCATAAGGAGAAGGGCGACTGAGCCGTTGGTACACAAGTGATTGAAAGAGGCCCCGGACATATCCGGGGCCTCTTTGTTGCTTTCGCCAATTGACTGGGTGTCCTAGCTGCCCCGGGCTGGCAGAAACTCACAAGGAAGCTCTAATGGCGCTCTAATCTTCTCTAGCACCATTCCTCGCTTCTCCTACCGGCGCAGCGGCCTAACTACTTACAAGGTCTAATGGGCTTTTGCCGCATCTTCAAGTCGCTTGAGAGTAAAGGCGAGTACGTGTTCATGCTTCTGGCTATCCAGGACCATAGTCTCTATCAAGAGCGAGAAAAGGCCTCCATAGAGCGCTTTGTTCCCTTCAGCTATCTGCCGCATCTTATGCACGCCGTCATGTTCCTTTTGCAGAGAGGTCTTAACGGTTTCAATGGCTTCCGCTGAAGGCTTTGTGCCCGTGCCACTTGGGAGCGCTCCACTTGAGTAGACGCCCGTCAATTCCTCATGGAAGCTTTCAGCCATTCGCTGAAGCAGTCCGTGGTGGCGCTCCTCATCCTCCAGTACCACGTTGAGCAAGAGCTTGACTGCGGGGTCATCAGTTGCCGCAATAACTGCCTTGTGCGCCTGCACGGACTCATTTTCCTCTTCAACGTGAATTCTCATGCTACGTAGAAGTCGCTCTGAAAGTGACTCGCCTGGATTGGCAGGACCAGTCTTACCGCCTGTAGCTATCGGCAAAGTGGGTACTTGTTCAAAAGTCATATCTGCTCCCTTCTCAACGTGCTGTTCATTGTATGGGGCATGTTGGGAAGGTGCCATGCATATGCTGTGAATTTTGG